>JAYTBD010000142.1:0-2157 GCA_043737155.1 Fimbriiglobus sp.
CGTCGGTCGGCAGTCCGAGGCCGACGCCCGTCGATATCCCGGCGAAGGTTCAATTTCAAACGCCAGTCCGCAAACAGTACCTCGACGCCGCGACCGCCCAGTTGTTCCACCACCGCTTGCGACTCTGCTGCACCATCGCCGTGGTCCCGATGGCGTTCTTCTTCCTCTGCGGCCTCACCAGCTTCATCGAACTCTTCGGCCACGCGACCCTCGGTTGGAGCGGCGTCATCCTCGCCGGCGTCGTCCTCGCGGCGCTCGCCACCACGGCCGCGGTCATGTTCCGCTTCGGACCATTCCCCGAAAGTTCGCTGCGGGTATTGGAAGTGGCCATCTTCGGGCAGTTGTCGCTCTTCTTCGCCTACTGGCAGTTCGCGATCCTCACCGCCAACCCGGAAGCGGGCTTCGACGGCACCCGCCACGAGCAGGCGTTCGTCCTCGCGGCGTCCGGCATGAGCCATTTCAATTGGCTCTTGCTCATCGT
This sequence comes from Fimbriiglobus sp., assembly GCA_043737155.1. GTDB lineage: Bacteria > Planctomycetota > Planctomycetia > Gemmatales > Gemmataceae > JALHQU01. Next base: position 482 of record JAYTBD010000142.1, read on the forward strand.
CTTCCACGCCGTGCTCGTGCCCAATTCGATCTCGCGCGGCGCCGGCATCACCGTCGTCATGTGCGTGGCCGCGCTCGCCATCGACAGCATGGCCGCGGCGATCCACGCCCCGATCACCCGCAACGCCGGGGTGCTATTTTCCATCGGCGGCACCGTGCTCGGCGCCGGCGCCGGCTTGGCGATCTTCGGCACCGCCAAGACCGCCGCGTTGCAGCGCGAAGTCGAATCGGCCCGCGCCGCCGTCCGGCAAATGGGCCAGTACCGACTCCGCCGCAAACTCGGTTCCGGCGGCATGGGCGAAGTCTACCTCGCCGAGCACCGACTGCTGAAACGACCTTGTGCGCTGAAGCGGATTCACGCGAAGTATCTGAACAACCCCGAGCAGCTCAAACGGTTCGAGCGCGAGGTCCAAGCGACCGCCCAACTGCGCCATCCGAACACCGTTGAGATCTACGATTACGGCGTCGCGGAAGACGGCACCTTCTACTACGTGATGGAATACCTGCCCGGGTTGAGCCTCGAAGACTTGGTCGGCCGGCACGGTCCGCAATCGGCCGAACGGGTGATCCACATCCTCCGGCAAGTGTGCGGCGCACTCCGCGAAGCCCACAAAAACGGCCTCGTTCACCGCGATATCAAGCCGAGCAACATCCTCATCTTCGCCGAGGGCAGTCCGCACGACCAAGTGAAGCTCGTCGATTTCGGCTTGGTTCACTCCCTGCTGTGGGAGAGCGGTTCGGACGCCAAGATCACCCGCGAGGGCTTGATCGTCGGCACCCCCGAATACATGTCGCCCGAGCAAGCGAGCGGCATCGCGATCGACGGGCGGAGCGATTTGTTCAGCCTCGGCAGCGTGATGTACTACCTGCTCACGGGGCGGGAGGCATTCCACCGCGACAACCCGATGAAGACGCTGATGTCCGTGGTCACCGATCCGCTGCCCAAGCTCGGCGAGAGCAATCCGTTCGCATCGAAGGAGCTCACCGCGCTGTTGTCGAAATGCACGGCCAAAGATCCCGACGACCGTTACGCGTCCGCATCGGAGTTGGAGACCGCGCTGTCCGCGTGCCCCGGGGCGAACGGGTGGACGGAAACCCGTTCCGTCGAATGGTGGACCGCCCACCCGGACGCGCGCCCCGGCACCGGGACGGATCTCAACACACTGGCGATAGCGGACGACGAGTGAAACCCCCCTTCACGCGATCCCGCAAGGGTTGTAGAATGCGATACGGGAGAGGTGGCGGAGTGGTCGATCGCGTTAGTCTCGAAAACTAATGTACCCGCAAGGGTACCGAGGGTTCGAATCCCTCCCTCTCCGCTTGATTTTTGCACGTCGGAATCGTCTAAATCACTTCAAAAACCGGGCTTTTCGGGGATTCCCCGGAAGGCCTGTTTGCTTCCCGGAACCGGCTTTGGGGACAAATTGGGGACGACGCGGCACTCGCGTTGGATCCGCATCGCTTGTCTCCTCGCGAACAATTCGACGGGGAGGAACGCTCACATGGCGTCCTTGGAACAACGCGGGAATCGCTTTCGGGTCATCTTTCGCCTGGGCGGTACGAAGCACCACATCGGTGTGAAAGCGGCCGACCGAAAAGAGGCCGAAGCGGGCTTGGCTCGTCTGGAAGAAAACTTGCGGCTGGTAGAACGGGGTCGCTTGATCGTGCCCGAAGGGG
>JAYTBD010000143.1:0-2157 GCA_043737155.1 Fimbriiglobus sp.
TCGGCGGGGGTCACGCTCGGCTCGCCGTGCTGGCAGCAGAGGCCGACGCAGCCGCGCCCGAAGGAGCAGTCGAACGTGGCCGTGGCGCCGTTGACGACGAGCAGCGGAGTCTTGGTCATGCGTGGCCCCGTTGGAGGAATCAACCGCGCGCCCGGCGTCGGCCCGACGGCCCCGGCGGCCGCGCGGCGGCGTGGCGCACCACCGCCCCGATGAATTGATCGTAGGTCCAGCCCACCGATGGCAAGCCCTCGTCAATCATCACGCTCGTGATCGACGGGTTCGGATTCAACTCGAGGACATACACATCACCCCCTTCGGTGATGCGCGTATCGACGCGGGCGTAATCGCGGCAGTCCAGCAAGCGGAACACCTTCTGCGAAGTTTCGTTCAAGCTCTTGCGCACGGCGGTGGGCACTTTGGCCCCGACGACGACCGGCGCACCTTTGTACTCGTCGCTGTTCTCGTCCCACTTGGCCGTGTACGTGTAAACCGGCCAGAGCGACTTCCCGACAGTCGGCTCAAAGGCGATCTCGGAGAACGACAGCACCGTCGGTTTGTTGGTGCCGTCGAGCTCGGCGAGCGAGACTTGGATCTCCCGGCCGGCGATGTACTGTTCCACGAGCACCGGCCCGCCGTAGGTCTCTTGGATGTACGCCACGCGCGCCCGCAGTTCGGTTTCGTCCGACACCACCGAGCCTTGGTCGATGCCGACGCTGGCGTCCTCGGCCGCGGGCTTCACGATGAGCGGCCAGCCGAGGTGGAGCGGGGGCTTGGCGTCGTCGTCCCAAACGGCGAAGCCGGGCGTGCGGACACCGGCGGTGGCGAAGAGTTGTTTCGCGAGCACTTTGTTCCGCGCGATGCCGAGCGTCGTCGACGGGCAACCGGTGTAGGGCAGCCGCAGCCATTCGAGCAGCCCGGTGAAGTAGACCTCGGTGATGGAGAAGTCGGCGGTGCCCTCATAGAGGTTGAAGACGACGTCGAAATCGCGCAGCAGCAAGCGCGTCAGCAGCGCCGGCAGGTCATCGGTGACGCCGAAGGAGGCGTTGGGGATACCGAGGGTGGTCAGGCTCTCGCGGACGATCTTGGCGGAATAGAGGACGTCCGACTCCGAGCCGTAGTCCGGGTGGTCGGGGGCGAGGACGGGTTCGTTGTAAACGATCAGGACGCGCGGGTCGGTCATGGGGTCGGCTGCTGGGGTTGGAAAAGGGCCACCCCAGCGAGGCCGGCGGCTTTCGCGAGGGGTCGGTCGATGGTGGCGAGCGGGAGCTTGAGGCCGAGAGCGAGTTCGAAGTACGCGGCGTCGTAAGTTGAGAGTCTGAAACGGCGGGCGAGAGACAGTGTTTCGGTCGAAGCATGGGTGTCCGTTTCGGAATCGAGTTGCAGCCGGTGGATCTTCAAGTCCGTTAGGAAAGCCGTCGATTGGTGTTCGGTGCACCGTCCCCGCCGCTCGCCGACCATCAAGGTGTTACCGATCTCCAAACGCCAGTGCTGCGGTATGTGGGCGAGACAGAAGGGCATCGCCGCGAAGATTTCGGCGGCGTAGTCGTTCCGCTCGTCGGCGAAAAACCACGCCATCACCACGCAGCAATCCAATATGAATTCTTCGCGGATCGCGCCGTTTGACCCAGCCATCGAGTTGTCCCCGCGAGGTTATGGGCGACCTTCATCTCGCAATTGTTGAATCGTCAAATCCGGACCGAGGGTCGGCCCCCCTTCGTCGCGGGCTTTCCGCATCCTCGCAATCGACTCTTGTATTTCTTTTTTCCGCTCTGGGGACCAGTCGTGAACCACGGGCGGTGGTGCCAGCAGAGCCACGGGTTTGCCGAGCGCGGTGATGATGATTTGCTCGCCGCGCGCCACGCGGGTCAAAAGAGCCTCGGGAATGGCCGCCTCCGCCGTGCTGACGTTTGTCATGGTCTGCTCCTGTTCCACCGGTCCACTCCCTCTACTCTACACGAACCCGCGCGTGGGCCGCGGCGAATATCCGCCGTACCAATTCCGCGTGCGGGACGCCCATCGCGTTGCCGATCAGCACCAAGTCGCTCGACACCGGATTCAACCCCGGCAGCGGATTGATCTCGATGAAATACGGCACGCCGTCGCGGATGCGGTAATCGAGGCGCGCGACATCCCGGCAGCCGACGGCCTCGTACGCCG
>JAYTBD010000144.1:0-5426 GCA_043737155.1 Fimbriiglobus sp.
CCAATCGGCTGCAACGAACCACTACTTACCCTTCTTGAACAGCTCTTCCACGTCCTTGAGCACTTCGGCCGGGTGATCCTTCGGCGTCACCTTCGTGTACACCTTGGCGATCTTGCCGTCTTTGTCCACGAGGAACGTGATCCGCTGCGGCACTTTGCCCTTCGTCGATTCGATGCCGAGTTCCTTGATGAGCTTCAAATCCGTGTCGCAGAGCAGCGCAAACGGCAGCTTGTTCTCCTTGATGAACTTCGTCTGGGCCGCTTCCTTGTCGGCGCTGGCGCCGATGATCACAGTGTCCTTGGGGAACTTGTCGGCGATGTCGCGGAAGCCGCACGACTCGACGGTGCACCCGCTGGTGCTGGCTTTCGGGTAGAAGAAGACGACGACCGTCTTGCCTTTCAAATCGGCGATGCTGACGGTCTTCGCATCCTTGGCATCGGGCAGGGCTTTCTCGATTTGCGCCGCTTCCAGCGCGACGACGGGGAACTTATCCCCGGCTTTGACCTTGAGGGTCGAATCGTCGGCCGCGGCGAAGCCGGCGACGAGGGCGACGGCGAGAGACGCGAACAGGGAACGGACCATGGGATACTCCGAAGGGGAAAACCGGGGTACAGCTAGTTTGTTGTTCGAAGCGAAGGAAGCAAGGGGGCGCGGACTTATGGCTGGTGTCAATCCCACCAAACGGTAAGGAGGCCATAGACTTGGCGCCCGGTTCCGAGTGCCATGTCAGTCTCTTCCAAATCGTCGTGGACATCTGGCATCGCCCCCATGTGCGCCTCTTCGAATACAGCGCACAACTCCCGCGCACCTTCCGGAGTGTGGGTAAGCACGAACAGGTGATCGGCATTCCAAATGTTGTCTTCGAGATCGCGGAGTTTGATCAACCCGCTGATCGGGAGGTTTCCGGGCCTCTTGGGGGAGAGCTGCCCAAGTCGGTCGAGGAGTACGGATTTCCACAGGCTTCGGTGGCGGATCAATAACTCATAGACGCGCTCGCCATAGTAATCGTTGAAGCGTCTCCGACGGATCAACTCAAGTTGGATGTCTTGTACCGTAGCGTCGCGCAGGGAGAGAGTCGGGTTCACGCCGGTCTCCGGTCCGAAGGAGAGGTTCAACCTCGATTCTATCCGGTTGGCCCACGCCTCCGATCAGCAATTTCCCCAACACCCGTTGACGGCGCGCGTCCCGCCGATTATTCATATAGAATTGGCGAAGTGTCCGGGCGCAGGCCCCATTCCCTTATCCAGGAGTCCGCGTATCCCCCCGTTCGACCGCAGCGCCGGTCCGCCGCGCCCGCCCACCGGCCCCCGCATGAATGAGCAAATCCGCATCACCCCGATTCGCCTCATCGGTGCGGAAGGCGAACAACACGGCATCCTGCCCACGCTCCAAGCCCAAGAGATGGCCCGCGAACTCGGCATGGACCTCGTCGAGGTCGCCCCCACCGAACGGCCGCCCGTCTGCAAGATCATGGACTTCGGCAAGCACAAGTACGCCCAGTCTAAGAAGACGGCCCACAAGCCGCACCAGCAGAAGCTCAAGGAACTCCGCGTGCGACCCAAGACCGGCGAGCACGATGTGGACACACGGGTGAACCAAGCCCGCAAGTTCTTGGAGCACGGCGATAAGGTCATCATCAAGGTGCAGTTTCGCGGCCGCGAGATGCAGCACATCGAAGAGGGCCGGCGGATCATGGACCAGATGCTCGAGACGTTGATCGACGTCTGCAAGATGGAAAAGCCCCCGGCGATGGAAGGTAAGCAGATGACGGCGCTGCTGGCGCCCAAGGCGACCGGCGGGAAGTGACCTCGGGGGATTTGCCATGGTGAAGTTCGAAGAGGTAATTCGCGAAGGGGTCGTCCTCCCGGATGCGCCCACCACTCCGACGGAAGGGACGCGCACCGAGTTCGAAGCGAGTAGCGAGGTGCCAGCAGGGCCCATCGTGCCGGTGCCGGTGCCGGCTCCAGCATCCACATTCGCGGAGAGATATGCGAGGTTTCGAGGATGTCTCCCCGATGATACGCCGGAAGATTTGGCGAGCCAACACGACCACTATCGGCTGGGAACCCCGAAGCGATGATTTCCTTTTTCGACACCTTCGCACTCGTGGCGTGGGCGAATCCGCGAGACAACGCTCACGCTCCTGTCGGCCAGTGGCTATCGAATTATCCCGGTCGATTTCTGACGACCGAATGGATCCTGCTCGAATTCGCCGATGCGTTGGCTTCGCGCAAACAGCGCGCGACCGCAATCGCCATGATCGATTCGTTCCGGCTCGATCCGCAATTCGAAATCGTCCCGTATGACACTTCTGTCTACCGTGCCGGCTACGACCTCTTCTCCGCGCGCCCCGACAAGGATTGGTCCCTGACCGACTGCATCTCATTCGCCGTGATGGATCGACGGGGTCTCAGCGACGCGCTCAGCGGCGATCACCATTTCGAACAAGCCGGATTCCGGGCGATCTTCAAAGTCTGACTCATCGCCCCCTCATGACATCGCCCTTCCCTTCCGACTATACTTCCCCCGTCCGCAATCCACTTCCTGAGGCCCGCCCGTGAATCGCATACTTCTCGTTTCGCTCGCTATCCTCGGCTTGTCGCTGCCTGCGGTCGCCGCCGACTGGCCGCAGTGGCGCGGCCCCGACCGCACCGGGATCTCGGGCGATACCGGCCTGCTCCAAGAGTGGCCGAAGGACGGCCCGAAGCTGGTGTGGAAGTTCACCGACTTGGGGACGGGTTACTCGTCCCCGGCCGTGGTCAACGGGGTGATCTACATCCAGACGACCCGCGACAAAGAAGAGTTCGCGGTGGCCCTCGACGAAAAAACCGGCAAGGAAGCGTGGGCCACCAAGCTCGGCAAGGTCGGCGCCAACCGCGGTCCTCAATACCCCGGCACCCGCGCCACTCCCACTGTCGACGCTGACAAACTCTACTGCTTGGCATCCGACGGCGAACTGAACTGCCTCGATATCAAAGGCAAAGTCATTTGGCACAAGAACCTCGCGAAGGAGTTCGAGGGCGTCGTCGGGATGTGGGCGTATACAGAGTCGGTGTTGATAGACGGCGACGCCTTGATCTGCACCCCCGGCGGAAGTAAGGCGACCCTCGCCGCGTTGAAGAAAGACACCGGCGAAGTGATCTGGAAGTCTGAGGTGCCGGGCGGGGACATCGCCGATTACGCGAGTATCATGATCGTCCATGGCGGCGGTAAGAAGCAGTACGTGCAATACATGCGCAAGGCCCTTGTCGGCGTGGACGCGAAGACCGGTAAATTTCTTTGGAAGTACAACGCGACCCAAGATCAGGGCGCGAGCATGCTCACACCGGTCGTCGCCAAGGATAAAGTCTTTGTCGCCGGTGCCCGCAAAGGCGGTGGCTTGGTCGAACTCAAAGCCGATGGCGAAGGCGTGAGTGCAACGGAAGTTTACTTCGAGCGCGCCGTCGCCCCCGGTGTCGGCGGAGCGGTGTTGCTCGACGGGTACCTTTACGGGCACTCGATGACGCTCGGCGTGTTTTGCGTGGAGTTCGCGACCGGGAAAGTGATGTGGAAGGATAATTCAGTCGGCCCCGCGGCCGTCTGCTACGCCGATGGTCGACTTTATGTACGCGGGTACTCCACGGGTGAAGTGGCCCTGGTGGAAGCCAACCCCAAAGCGTACTCCGAGAAGGGACGGTTCAAACAGCCCGAGAAAACGAAGACCCCCGGCTGGCCGCACCCGGTCGTCGCCAACGGCAAGTTCTATCTCCGCGACATGGACGTTCTCCTCTGCTACGATGTCTCGGCTCCGAAGAAGTAGCAACCTCCCCCACCGGGATCCATCGATGACGCGACTCGCACTCGGCTTGGTTCTGCTTCTCCCGGCTTTGGGGCAAGCCGCGCCTCCCATCGAAGAACTGCCGAAAGACGACAAAGCTGCGAAGATCGTGCTGATCGCCGGATCGAACTATTTCAAACCGGGCGAGCACGATTACGTCGCCGCCTGCGCGGTGCTGATCGACTTGTTGAAGCAAACTGATGGCGTCGCCCCGGTGTTGGCCATCGATTGGCCGAAGAAGCCCGACACACTGACCGGAGCCAAGGCGGTCGTGCTGTTCCTCGACGGCGGCGACAAGCACCCGCTGATCCAAAAAGATCGCTTCGCCGAGATTCAAAAGCTCGTCGAAAGTGGAACCGGGTTCGTGCAGTTGCACCAGATCGCCGATTATCCGAAGGACTTCGGCGAACGCGCCCGCGCTCTGACCGGGGCCGCTTGGGAGAAAGGTTTGTCCGCGCGCGCCCACTGGGTCGACGAGTTCAAAACTTTCCCCGAGCACGCGATCACGACCGGGGTCAAGCCGTTCAAGCTCGATGACGGCTGGCTCACCAAGCTCCGCTTTGCCGAGGGGATGAAGGGTGTGACACCGCTGATGAAGACGCGCGATCCGAAATCGGCCGACAAGAAGGAACTCGGAGCCGGCGACATCGTGGCGTGGGCGTACGAACCTAAAACGGGTGGGAAGAGCTTCACGTTCACCGGCGGCCACCTGCACGCCAGCTTTGCGGAAGAGGGGTACCGAAGGTTGTTGGTGAACGGGATCCTGTGGTCCGCGGGTCGGGAGATTCCCAAAGCCGGGGCACCGGTGGCGCTCGATGCCGACAAATTGAAGAGGTATCTCACGCCGCCGCCCCCGAAGAAGTAATTTTGTCAATCATGTAGGTCACGCTCTGCGTGACGCCCACGTCACGCAGAGCGTGACCTACGATGCTCACCGTACAATACGGCTTGGCATTTCCCGATTGACTCTCTTCACTCACTCGACGAATCTAGATGAGTTCTCTCCCGCCGAGGTTCCCTTCCATGCAACGACTGCTCGTTCTGACTCTGCTTGTCTGTTTCGGGGGATCGGCCTTCGCCGCCGAGGTCAAGCTGCCCGACTCCATCAAGGTGGACAAAGAGAAGAAGACGGTCACCGTCAATGCGAAGGTCGCCCCGCGAAAGCTCCCGCATCTCGACCAGAGCTATCCCATCGAAGTGATCGCCTGCTGGGGCTATGTGAAGGACGCCAAGCCGGGGGACAAAAACGGCAAGAAATCGCACGAGACCATCGTGACCATCGACGTGATGCCGAGCGAAGTGTTTGCGGCGATGGAGCAACTCGGATTGAAACCGGGCAAACCGGCGGTGGGCGAGAACGCCAAGGTCGAAGGGCCGGATGTCAACATTTACATCGAGGTGCCGCAGGGCGAAGGCCAGGCCAAGCGGTACCCGCTCGACAAAATCCTCGTCGATCCGAAAACGAACAAGCCGATGCCCAAAGGGGTGAAGTTCAAGTTCACCGGTTCGGCCCCCGCGAAAGCGGAGCCGGGCAAGGTGGCCAAGGAGTTCGGCGCGGACAACACCGGCACGCTCATCATGATCTTCCCCGTGGACGCCGAGACGGTAT
>JAYTBD010000145.1:0-2153 GCA_043737155.1 Fimbriiglobus sp.
GGGCGGCATCGCGGTGGATCCCGCGGAACTCAAGGGCGGCGAGAAGGAGCGGCTGACGCGGCGGTTCACCGACGAGATCCAGAGCGTCATAGGCCCGCGCATCGACGTGATGGCGCCCGACATGGGGACCGACGAGCAGACGATGGCGTGGATCTACGACACTTACAGCATGAAGATCGGCTACGCCTGCCCGGAGATCGTCACGGGCAAGCCGGTCGAACTCGGCGGCTGCGTCGGCCGGCGTGAAGCGACGGGCCGCGGTGTCGTGTACTGCATTCTCGAAGCGCTGAAAGAATTGAATTTGCCGGTCGATCAGTGCACCGCCGTCGTGCAGGGGTACGGCAACGTCGGCTCCGTGACCTGCGACGAACTCCACAAACTCGGGTCGAAAGTCATTGCCATCGGCGACCGCTACGGGTCGATCCGCAACGCCAACGGGATCAACATCCCCGCTTTGCAGAAGTATGTGCAAGCGCCGGAAAACGAACGCCACACCATCGTCGGTTATCCGAAGGCCGAGGCGATCCCGGACGAGGAACTCCTCATCACACCCTGCACGGTGCTCATCCCCGCGGCGACGGAACGCGTTATCAACAAGGAGAACGCCGGGCGGTTGCAATGCCGGGTGATCGCCGAGGGTGCCAACGGGCCGACGACCCCCGAGGCCGACCGAATCCTCGGGGATTCGGATATTTTCATCATCCCCGATGTGCTCTGCAACGCCGGCGGCGTCACCGTGAGTTATTTCGAATGGGTGCAAGATCTCCAGCAATTCATGTGGGACGACGACGAAGTGACCAGCGCCCTCCGCAAGCAGATGCTCAAGGCGTACGCCAAAGTCCGGCACAAAGCGCTCGCGCGGAAGCTGAGCATGCGCACCGCAGCCCTGAGTCTCGGGGTGGAGAAGGTGGCGAATGAAAAAGCCAAACGCGGATTATTTCCGTGATCGCCGCTGTTTCTACACCCACCCCAGCATGCGCAGCACCACGACGCCGGACAATCCCAAGAGCAGCGGGCCGGCGACGCGCTTCACCAGTGCCACCGGGCTTTCCCCCGTCAGGCTCGCGCACATCAGCGCCACCGCGGCGACCGGGGACATCGTCCGGCCGACGGCGGAGCTCACCGCCACCATCGCGCCCACCGAATTTGCATCTTGCTCCAGCGCCCCCGCCGGCTCGACAAAGAAGCCGAACAGGCTCTGCGTGCTGGCCATGCCCGAGCCGCTGACCCACGCGAACGCCCATGGCACCACCGCCGTCAACGGGTGCAGCCAGCCCGGATTGGCCGCGATGAACTCCCCGAGTGCCGCGGCCAATCCGACGACGCGGATCCCCTCGCCGAAGCAAGTGGCGATGACGATCAGACTGACGATGTTCGTGAACCCGTAGCCGGCGCCGTCGAAGAATGCTTTCATGCATCCCTTTGCCCGGAGCGGAGCGGCGAGGGCGGCGAATGCGACGCCCACCAGCATCGCCAACCCGATCTTCCGGCTCTGCACCACATCGGCGGAGCCGAGCGCCAGCCAGTGATCGGGTACGTGCAACAATTGGAAGGGCGGACCGGACAGGAGCAGGAGTGCGAGCGGCACCAGCGGCACGGCGGCCCGCAACAGGTTTACCGTTTCACGATTCGGAACCGCGGGTTCGATCGCGGTCGGTTCGAAGGTGGCGCGCCGTTCCAGCCAGATGGTTTGAATCCAGAAGGCGAGCGTCGCTATCCCCAGTAGGGGAAAGACCAACTGCGGAATGTGTTGATGCGTGAGTACCTGCGTATCGGTGCCGGTGATTTTCTTCACGGTCAGCAATTCCGGAGCTCCCGGATTCAACAACTCACCGCCCAAGGAGGCGCCGAGCAAGAGCGTCGAACCGATGGTGCGTTTCGAATAACCCGCCGCGAGCATCAGCGGTACAACCACGGTTCCTAGCCCGGATATTTCACCACATTTGGTCGGAGTGGAATGGCGCGGTGGCTGAAGGTTTGGTATGGGAAGGAGTTACCACACAACCTCTCATCCCTCGCCGACAACCACCGCGATGACACACCGTACCACACCGCCCGTCTCGTTTTCCAGTGTCCGCCGTCGGGAACTCGTCGCCGAGTTCACCGCGGGCCACATCACGTCCGATGCCGGCCTGTTGCTCCTGCGGGAGGCC
>JAYTBD010000146.1:0-5402 GCA_043737155.1 Fimbriiglobus sp.
TCGGAGTCGAATCCGTCCGACGCCCCCACCATTCGCTTCTCGCAAGTCCTCATCATCTGGCCCAGCTGCAGGGCCTCGATGGAACTCCGGTTGGCCCGACCTTGATCGTCGATCACCAGACAAGCCGCACGCGGGTCGTTTTCCATGACCGCTTTCATCATTTGATAGCCACGGCGATTGGAGATCATCCCGTGATGACCGAGTCGGCGAATGCGTACTGCCACGGCACGAAGTAGCCGAGGGAGCGGGCTTTCTTCAGCGTGAGTTCAAATTGCTGATCCAGTGATCGTGGGTTCGAGCCTTCGTCGCTGAATCGGAGGTAGATTGCAGCTACCGCCGTCGGTGGTGCGAGCCAATGCGTGAACGGCGTCCATTGGCCGGTCACAAACTTTTTGTGGAATTCCTCCGCCATCGCTGAGATGCTGTCCTCGCTTATCTTTGGCAGGAGGCCCGACTTGACGAGTTCGGGCCAGAGGATGTGCTGGTTCTTTAGGTAGGTCTCTGCCAGCATCCTCCTCGCTGGTAGCTCCGGTAGGCCCTTTGTCTTCTTCCGCTTCACGCGGGAGGATTCACCGGACTCCTCTTGGACTGCGGCAGCGAGATCGGTCAAGATTTCGGAAATGTTGTCGGTCACGTAAGCACCTCTGGATAGAGGCGCCGGGCTGTGAAAGGTTTGTCACAGTGTGACAATCATTTTGATCACAGAAGAGAATCCCTGACAAGTGATGAGTACAGCTGATCAACCCCAAGTGTTTGTGGCGAAACACGATATCGCCGCAAACCGCAATCTTGAAAGGGGTTGGGAAACTACGCAAGTAGTCTCCCTTCCTCTCCGCTCGATCTTTTGCACCGGCAGAAAACGACTAAAAACAGCCATTTTCGCCGGACTCGGGTGATCGTCACAGTCCACTGTGACAATCACCGTGTCAATCAACTCTGTATCTCCCATCGGGACTCTCGAATCCCGGTGCCCCAGCCACTGCATCACCACTTGCTGCGACGTCCCTTCGATGGCGTAGAGCGAGCAGAAGGAGTGGCGGAACGAATGCAGACGACCGTCGGCGAAGCCGGGCTCCTCTTCCGGAGTCGGGAACGAGGGCGCGAGCGGTGCGAGCACGTCGCGGACCAGGATGATGCGAATTGTGTCGGTTTTGAGCCGGGCGCCGCGGGGACTGTGGAAAACGTAGCCGTCGGCGTGCTTCGGGATGCCTTGGAGGATCGGCATCAGTTCGTCGTGGATCGGGAAGGATCGATCCCGGCCCCCCTTGTTAGTCTGCGCCGATCCGCCCTTTGCACGGCCCGTCGTCGAGTCGTCGACGACCTTGATAATGCCCGTGGCGAGGTCGACGTTGCGCCAGCGCAAACCGATCGCTTCGCCGATGCGCATACCGGAGTAAGCCAGGGTGGCGAGCAGTACGTACAGCCAGAGCAACTTCGGCCGGGCGCGAGTGTACTCCAGAATCGCGATGACTTCGTCTTTCGTCCAGCAAAGCGTGTCGGTCCCTTGCGGCTTGCGCAGGGGCAGATCGATCCTCGCCGAAGCCGGCAGCCGTTTCTCGGCGATCAAGAACGCGACGATTTGTTTGACGATGTTGACCTCCAAGTAACGCGTCCCGTACGCCTTGCCGATCTCTTCGAGATCTTCAAATACGCCACGAGGACTTTCACCGTCACGCCGTTCCAGTGGGTGATCACCCTTTTGGCCAGAAACTCGAAAAACTTGTTGAGGACGGGCCGATAGCGTGTTTGGGTCGTTTTGTTCGTGCCGCCCGCCACGCGGGGGCCGTCGCGCACAAAATGGCCGAACCCGAAGAGCTGACGCCGATCGCGGGCGACGAACTGCCCCTGGCGATTGGCCGCAAATTGTACGAGGCCCATATATCCCGTCACCGTCGAATCGAGTCGCTGCAGGAGTCGGAGGGCCTCCTCGATGACTTTCGTCCCGAGCGAGTGTCGGCCGGCGTTGATCGCGTTGTGGCTGCGGCCATCGGCCCACCACACGCCCCCGCGGCGGCTGAGAATCCACGAAAAGTGGCGCTCGCGGACGAGTTTGTTTTTCCTCGGTCTGGGCATCGTCGAGCTCCTCGATCAGCGCCGAGCGCGTCGAGACACGGGGCAGGATGCGGGCGGGGCCCGCGTCCGGACGGACGTGCTACAGTGCTTCGGGGCGTGGATTAGATGGGGACTGTTGACCGGTCTGCCACCGTGGCTTCGGTCCCGGGATGAGCGTTTTGGCTTTGACACGTTTAGCGTCGATCGGCACGCTCGATCCATGGCGATTTGCCTGCAACACCTCGAGCGCATCGGACGGGACGCGGATGAGGTGACAGCGGTCGACTTAGATGAAGGGCAGTATTCCCCGCTTGATGTAACGCCGCAACGTGACGACCGAGATGCAGCTCTTTCAGCGTCAAAAAGCTCTTGGCATTCATGATGGGGGTCGAAATCGATCGCACCGACGTCGGCCGGTCGGCTGGCGGCAGTCGGGCTCCGCGAGCCCGACCGCCCTCTCCCGTTTCCGAATAATCGATATCGATTGCTGTAGATGCCTGAAAAGTGGTTACTCGGCGGTCGGAAACACCCTGGGCCCCGACGCGGGGGCGCGGACTGCTTCAATGTTGTCCAAATGAAGCCGCGCCGCGATTTGCTCCGCCGTGAGACCGCGTTCGATCAAGTCCCGGATGTCGGTTTCGAGTTCGGCGGCATTGAGGTCATCCGTACCAACCGCGGTGTATTCGACGAACGACTGCCGTTGTCCCGCGCTCAGCACCGAACTGGGGATCGGCTCGTGGGACCCGGAGGAAATCCACCGCTTGACACCCGGTCCTCGCCCGTTCGCATAACCGAGTGCGCGATGGAACTTCAGAAACGCGAAGAGTTGTAACCACAACTCCGGATTGTAGACGTGCCCGGAGATGTAACCGAAAGCTGCCTCGTACCCACTGAAAATGGTAGACACCGGCTTCTTCACTTCCTCCGCGATCTGTTGGAGAGTCCGCTCACGACCTCGTTCGTAACCGCTGCCGTTCCAGCCTACGCGGAGATCCCAGATCTTCAGGTACCCGTCCACTTTGTCGGGTTGGATTTTCCTTGTCTCACCCCCGTGCTTGTCGACAACGAATACGCTCACCTGTGTCGTTCATTGGAGAACAAAGTTGCTGTGGCGAATGATGATTCGGATAGTCGGAACCCACCGGTCGAGATCGCACGGGCTGACGCAATCGGGGCGAACCCGATGCTGGACCGGCCGAACTCTTCCGGTGATTTCCCGCTCTCCGGATCAAGTGCCCGTGATCAGGCGATCATTTGGCGGGCGGTCTTGCGGAACCAGAGCCCGACTTGCAGGGCGAAGGCCGAGGTGGCGGCCCGACGCCGCTGAGGACCGCGGCGAGCGGGTGCGAAGCGAGCGCGACCACCAGCACGGCGGCGCCGATGCCGAGGCCGACGAGGGCCGCCTTCTTCAACTGCCAGGCGATGTTCAATCCGCGCCGGAAGGCCCGGACGCGCTCGACGGTGCGGCCGACGAAGCCGCGCGTTTCGCGGACGGCCGCTTTGGTCGTCTCGACGCCGCGGGCGGCGACTTCTTGCAAACTCTTGGAGCGGATGGTGAGCTTGCGGCGGCAGCGGGCCCAGAACGATTCCCGGGGCACGGCCGCGGGTGCATACTCGAATTCGGGCGGGTGCGACGGGGCCGTGACGCGCGGCCCGAGGGCGGCGCGCAGCAGGGCGGTCTGGACGCCGGTGCGGACGGCGTCGCCGACGGCTTCGGGGAGCCCGTCGGCCAAGGTGTCGATGATGGTGTCCAAACGGTTGAGCTGATCGGACAGCTGCTTGCGTTGGGGGCGCACGTTGAGGGCGGCGAGGGTCGTCATGGGATTCTCGGTGGGTGTTGGGGTGGACGGAGGACGACCGGACCCGCAACGCCGTCGGCGTTCGGGGCTGGGTCGCATCGATTGAATCGGAGAACGGATCGGACGCTCAGCCCATCGGGGTGGCCAAGCGGTTGAGGACCAAACATTCGGCGGCGGTGGCGACGAGGCCGGCGATGAGCGCGGGACTGCCGCACCACGCCAGCAGGCCGGTGAGCAACCCGGCCCCGAGCGTGGCCAACGCCGGCGCCCGGCGGGCGAGCCAGAGGTTCAGCATCCGCGAACCGAAGTTCGCCGGGGCGGGAACCAGGAGGGGAACGGGATGATCGGGCAGCTCCTCGTAGGGGTCTTCATCCCCGTAGTCGTCGCGGTCGATCTCTTCGCGCTCCATCCGGGGCTCGGGGCCGCGGACGAGGGAGTGCAAGATGCTCTGCATGGCCTGGCCGGCCACCAGTCCGACCTCGGTGGCGACGGCGTCGCGGATGCGCTCTTGCAGCAGGCGCAGCGTGCCCGCGAGCCGGTCGGCGAAGGCGAGCAACGGGTAAGGCGTTTTCACGGTGGTCTCCTGGGGGTGTTCTCCTAGGCCGTGTTGATTGAACTTGCGAACTCTGGTACAGCGCCCGCCGGATGCTGGGCAAACCGGGGGAGCACGATGCGTCGCCACGAGATTTCGGATGACAACTGGTCGAGGATCGAACACCTGTTGCCGGGTCGGTCCGGGGGCCACGGCGGGGTGGCCAAGGACAACCGCGGCTTCGTCAACGCGGTCTGGTACGTCGCCAAGACCGGCATCCCGTGGCGGGATTTGCCCGAGCGGTTCGGCAAGTGGGACACGGCCTTCCACCGGTTCAACGCGTGGTGCCAAAAGGGCGTCTGGCGGCGGGTGTTCGAGGCCGTGCGCGACCCCGATCTCGAATGGTTGATGATCGACTCGACGGTGATCCGGGCGCACCACCACGCGGCCGGGATGAACGGCGGGGACGACGACCAAGACTTGGGCCGATCGCGGGGCGGGGTCGGGACGAAGCTCCACCTGAGCGTGGAATCGCTGGGTTTGCCGCTGGAAATCCACCCGAGCCCGGGCCAGGACGCGGACATCGCGCACGCCGAGACCTTGCTGGGGGATCACGAGCCCAGGGCCGTGTTGGGGGACAAGGGATACGACAGCGATGCGTTCGCGAAGGCGGTCGAGGACCGCGGGGCGGAGGTGGTGATCCCGCCGCGGTCGAACCGGACGACGCCGCGGGAGTACGACGGGGTGTTGTACAAGGAGCGGAACAAGGTCGAGCGGTGCATCAACCGGCTGAAGCAGTTCCGGCGGGTGGCGACGCGGTACGAGAAGACCTCGCGCAACTTCCTGGGGATGGTGCTGTTCGCCGCGATCACACTCTGGCTGAAATAGGAACGCCCCTAGATCAGACTTCAATCAACACGGCCTAGCCCGGATATTTCACCACATTTGGTCGGAGTGGAATGGCGCGGTGGCTGAAGGTTTGGTATGGGAAGGAGTTACCACACAACTTCCACTCCTCG
>JAYTBD010000147.1:0-2144 GCA_043737155.1 Fimbriiglobus sp.
GCGGTCATCTCCCAGTTGCAGAACCCCGGGGCACTCTTGCTGCCCGAGCGATTTTGCTGAAGTGCGGAGTTCGGAATTCGGAGTGCGGAATAGAAAACGAGTTTCCTGCCACTCCGAATTCCGCATTCCGCACTTCTTGTACTACGCTTGCCCGTTCAATTCTCCGGGGCCGGCGTTGCGCGATCCTTCCACCCGCTTGGCAATCGTCGCCACCGTCCTCGGCATCCTGATCGCAGGCTGGTGGGCCGGCCGCGTCGCAAAGCAGGACAACCACGCCGAAGACCTTTGGATTTACACGTCCGGTTCCGCGATGGGCTTGCGCGGCGAATCGCCGTACGACACGCCGAAGATGCACGCCCGCGTCGCCGAGCAATTCTCCGACAAAGACCTGATTCAGAACAACGGCTTCTTCCTGACTCCGCAAGCGATTCTCGTCTTCGCCCCATTCGCCCCGCTGCCGTGGTTGACCGCGAAGTTACTCTGGTGCGGCCTGATGATCGGACTGAGCGCCGCCGTGGCGTGGAAGCTCAAAAACTTCGTGCCCGGTGCGCTCCCGCCTTGGTTCACGGCCGCGGCCGTCATCGTCATCCTGTGCAACCCGCTGTCGCTGTTCGTGCTGATCGTGGGCCAGACGACTCTGTTGGTCGTGGCGTGCGCCGTGTTGGGTCAGGCAGCGCACCAAGCGGGTTGGCGGCGGATCGGGGCCTTGGTGTGGGCCGTCGCATTCATCAAACCGCACCTGGCGATCCCACTGCTGCCTCTGGCGTGGTTTCTGAGCGGGTGGCGCCGGCCGTTTGAGATTCTCGCATGGGTCGCCGGGTTGAACGTGATCGCCGGACTGGTGGTGACTGGCTCGCCGTTGTTCGTACTCGATTATTTGAGCTACTTGCAACAGGGCCATCAGTCGGTGGAGTTCAACCGCGTTGGGGTGAATCGACAGATCACGGCGTGGAATCGGCTCGTGGTCGCCAACGGTGGGCCGATCATCGAATTGGGAATGTTTGGAACGCTGCTCGGGTACAGCGTGTGGTTCGGGCTGGTGGGGTTGAGAACGGGAATGAACAAACCCAGCCCCAGTTGGACGCTCGCCGCGTTCGCCGTCGGCGCCCCGCTTTGCTGTCAACTGCTGCCCTACGAGTTGCCGCTGCTCGTCTTGGTGCTACCGTACCTCGGAGAATTGCTGGCCTCAGAACATCCGCGCGACCGACTGGCCGCGCTGCTCGTCGCCGTATTCGGCACCTTCGCTCTGCTACCGGGCGGGGAAGGGAGCACGGCCGAAAGATTCGCCGACATCTTCGGATTCACCACCGGTATTCGCGATGTGCTGCTTTCCCACCGCAGCTTGGGGGTCGCCTGCCTCGCCGGGACCATCCTGATCCGCGGCTCGCCTAAGCCATCCGTGTCGGCGGAGCGTCCCACTCCGCGATCTGCGGGGCCGGAGTCAGCGGTGCGCCTTCTTGAATCACCGGCAAGTCCGGTTCTTTGATCGCATTCTCCGCCGTCACGAAGACCACTCCCGGCCGGTAACGCTTCGCTTCTTTCGTCTTCATCTGCGTGAACGTGGCGATGATGACGACGTTCCCTTTTTGGATCAAATGCGCCCCGGCCCCGTTGACGCAGACGACCCCGCTGCCGCGCTCGCCCGAGAGGGCGTAGGTGATCAGCCGGGTGCCGCTGGTCACGTCCCAGACGTGGATCTGCTCGTGCTGCATGATGTCGGCCGCGTCGAGCAAATCCTGGTCGATGGTGAGACTGCCTTCGTAGTGCAGGTTGGCATCGGTGACGGTCGCCCGGTGGATCTTCGATTTCAGGATCGTGCGTCGCATGCTCGCCTCGCGGGGTACCGGTAGTCCTATTCTACGGGCGATGTCGGCCGGGGGCCATTTCGGGAAGTCGGTCGGAATGCGGATTCGTCCGTTGCTGAGCAAGCCCCCCGGCAATATCGTCTCCCCGAGAGCGAACAGCCATCCACCGCCGCGGATTCCACCGCCGGCGGGCCACCACACGGGAGGCGAGCGTGTCGGTCATCGAAGTCAAAGACCTCTACAAATCCTACGGCGGGATCGAAGCACTCAAAGGGGTGTCGCTGAAGGTCGATCCGGGGCAGATTTACGGTCTGCTCGGGCAAAACGGCGCCGGCAAAT
>JAYTBD010000148.1:0-2142 GCA_043737155.1 Fimbriiglobus sp.
CGGGCGCTCACGCAACCCGGCTCACCCCCTCTTCGAAGCGGAGAAGAGCGACTCCGGCGACAATCTCCGTCGAACGACCGCAGGACACGGATCGATGGATTGCAGACGATTCGCAGTGCGGTACACTCACTCCACCATCTCCCCCGGAGTCCATCCGTGTACCGCTTCGCTCTCGCCGTCGCGCTCATCTGCTCTCCCGCCCTCGCCCAACAATCCTCCAACACGGAAACGGATCGCATCGCAGTGGTCGTATTGAAAGAGATGCATAACAGAGGCGCCGAACTCTACAACGCCAACGACCACGCCGGATGTTTGAAGGTCTACACGACGGCGCTACTGACGACGAAGCCGTTTCTGAAGCACCGCCCCGCGATCCAGAAAGCCATCGACGATGGCTTGGCCGAGGTGGACAAGTTGGACAGTCCGAAGGCGCAAGCGTACCGGTTGCACGAAATCATCGGACGCATCCACGATGAGTTGAAAGCGGACCCGGAACTACCGAAGCCGGTGCCCACGGAGGTTGCGGGCGTCCTCGCGCTGAACGGTCAACCGCTCGAAGGAGCCGCGGTCACTCTGACGGCCGGCAAGCGGGCATTCACCGCGATCAGCGACGCCGCCGGGCGCTATGCCATCACCGATCCCCTCCCCCTCGGCACTTACACCGTGATCATCAGCGGCGGATCGGTCCCGGCCAAATACCAATCGTCCGAGACCTCGGGCCTCGTGCTCGAAGTGGTCGCGGGGAAAAATACCCATGACGTGAAGCTGCAATCGAAGTAACCTAGCACTCCCGCCGACCCCCTCTCCGAGTCGCCACCATGATGCGTTCGCTCCGTTGCCTCGGTCTGTTCGCGCTCGGGGCGATCGCCGTCGCCTGCTTCTCCACCAACACCGCTCCGCTGCTCGCCCAGCCGAAACCCGGCCCGCCCGTCGTCCCGCCGACCTACCCGACGCTGACGACCGCGGCGACGCTCGGCGCGAAGAAAGGGAGCACGGTCGAACTGACACTCACGGGGACCAGCCTGCTCGACGCCACGTCGGTCTGGACATCGTTCCCGTGCCAAGCGACCATCCCCGAGGGGCAGAAAGACGCGGCCAAATTGAAGGTCAAGTTCGTCGTCCCCGCCGATGCGGCCATCGGTTTCCACTCGTTCCGCGTGGCGACGAAAGCAGGCATCTCCAACGTCCGGCCGTTCGTCATCGACGATTTGACCGAGGTCGAAGAGAAGCCCGCCAACACCAAGAAAGAGACGGCCCAATTGATCGCTGCACCGTGCGTGATCCTCGGCACCGCGACCGCGGAGACGGCGGATTATTACCGGATACCGGTGAAGGCGGGGCAACCGATTACCATCGAAGCCGTCGGTCGGCGCCTCGGGTCCACCATCGACCCGGTCATCATCCTGTCCGACGCCAAGGGCCAAGAGATCCCCGGCCAATACGCCGACGATTCACCCGGTTTGCAAACCGACGCCCGCGTGACCTACACCGCTCCGGCCGACGGCGAGATCGTCGTCGAAATGCGGGATACCACCTACCGCGGCGGGGCCGATTTCACCTACCGCCTGCGCATCGGCTCATTCGTCGGCGCGACGACCGCCTTCCCGCTCGCCGTGGAGCGCGGCAAGAAAACCGACGTCGGTTTCGCCGGGCCGGGTTCGGAGGCTGTCAAGCCGGTGTCAGTGACCGCGGGTCCGGGCGTCGATGTCGTGAACGTCTCGCCCGGGCCGTCGGGCTGGCCGGTGCCGGTGCTGGTGCTCGACTATCCTCAGTCTTCCGAAGCCGAACCGAATAACGAGATCGCCAAGGCGAACGCGCTGCCGGTGCCGGGGGGCGTCTCGGCCAAGTTCGCGGAGAAGAACGACATCGATCACTTCCGCGTCGCGGGCAAGAAGGGTCAGAAGCTGGTGCTGAGCGTGCTGACGTACGAGTTGAACGCCCCGACGGAAGTGTTCCTGCGCGTGCTCGACGGCAAGGGTGCGGAGTTGGCGAAGTCGAATCCGCAGTTGGCCGGCGTGCGTTTGGAATATGCCCCCGCAGCCGACGGCGACTTCTTCGTCGCTTGCGAACAAACGAACTACACGCACGGTCCCAACGAGGTTTACCACCTCTCGGTGCAACTCGCCGCGCCGGATTTCACCG
>JAYTBD010000149.1:0-2140 GCA_043737155.1 Fimbriiglobus sp.
CCGTCGCTTGCGCGTCCGGCTAACGAAAGCCGCTCTTACCCCCCCACCGCGATCTCGATCTTGCCGAAGAAGAGCATCTTGCGGTCGCCGGTGCGGAACAACTCCTCGAACATGATCTGCAAATCGGGCTCGTAAATCTTGGACTTCGGCAGACCGATCGCCGTGGGGACGTTCAATTTCAGCGGCTTGGTCCAATCGATCATGTCGCGCTCGAGCCAGATCGTAATTTTCCGGACGCCGCGGACGTCGTCGATGACGATCTCGTTGTTCTTGCGGATGTCGCCGCGGAACTGGGCCGGGATCGCCGGCTTGTCGGGTCGGTCCGGGTCCTTCAACTTGTTCGGCGCGTTGATGGAATCGGTGCCGATCCAATAGAAGCGGTTGTCGCCTTCGCGCATCGTCTGCCAAGGGTCGAACCGGGTGGCGTTCAAGCGCAGCGAGGCGTTGCCGCGGACGCGCGACTTGCGGTTCATCCAATCGAACGTGACCGGCACTTCGTTCTGATACCACTCGACCCCACGGCCTTTGTACAGGCACATGATCGACGGGAATCCGAGCGGCAGCCACCGCTCGTAAATCTTCCGCAGGCTGTCGTACGATCCCCCGGCGATCTCGCCGGTGATGCAATACACGGGCATCTTCTGCGCGTTCCGCCAGTAGTCTTGGTAGAACTGCGGCACCGGCATCGGCCCCATGCTGACGACGCCGGCGAACACGTCCGGCCGGCTCATCGACAGGTCGAGCGAGAAGTTGGCCCCCTGCCCGAATCCGTAGGCGAACACGCGGTCCTGCTCGATTTGAAACTTGCGCGTCAAGTCGCGGATCGTCGCGGTGACCAGCCAGTGGTCCTTGCCGGAGTAGTCGAACCTGGTGTTGCCGAACTGGGAGCACCAAATCGGCGCGGCGAGGATGTAGCCGTTGCGGGCCGCGTCGCGGGCCAGCGCGCCCATCATCTTCTCGGGGTCGAGCAACGGATCGTTGAGCGCGATGACGACGGGGTACGATTTGCCCGGGTGGTATTCGGGCGGCAGCTTCAACAGATACGTCATGCCGGCGCTATCTTCGGGGAGCGGGCCGGTCTCGATCTTGTAGATGTCCTCCGCCCCGGCGGTTTTCGCATCGACCTTGGTGCCGCGGATTTTCGCGAGATTCTCTTTGTCGATGGGCGGCAGCAGCGTGATGAGCTGGGCGAGTTCGGCCGGGGCGAGCTTGTCGCTGGACGCGATGTATTTCCTGAGGATGCCGACGCGATTGTTTTGGATGTCTTCGCGCAAATATTCCATCGCCATTTCGCGGGTGTTCCAACACTGCACCGCCAAGTTGGGGTCCGGGAACGCGCCGCCTTTTCCTTTCAGCCATCCGGTGACGGCGAGCGCCAAGAGTCGATCCTGTTTGTGCGCAAGCTCTTTTCCTTCCTTCGCCCGGGTGTCGTTCTCTTTGGCCAAGTCGGTGAACAACTCCAAGCGCCCGGTCGTATCCGGATGCACTTCGGCGAAGACCGCTTCGCCCCCTTTGAGCAGCGCGGCCATCTCCGCGGTCACCGCCTTGGCGGGGACATTGGGAACCACGCAACCTCCGCCGAGGGCAGCGTGCGCGGCGCGTCGGGATTCGCCGCTTTCGCCGTCGAGCAAATCCCGTAGTAGACGCTTGGTCAGTTCGTAGCGGGGTTGGACGATCTCGATCTTCGCTTTGAGTTCCGTCAAGCGGGCGAGGTCCTTGGCGTCCGCGTTCTTCGGTTTGTATTCGCCCAGGAACTTGCTCGCGTTGAGGTACTGCGATGAGTTCACCATCGCTTCGAGTTCCGCGATGATCCAGCGCGTTTCGGCCCCGTCGATCTCGGCGACGAGTTTGTCGTATTTCTCGGTGGCGTCCGCGGACCACGCCCACGGCGCATCCTTTTTGAGCTTTTCCAGATCCACCCGCGCGGCCGTGAGCCAACCGATTTCCTTCAGGAAACTGGCGATGGCGATACGGCGGACCGGATCGACGAAGCCGAAGATGGAATCGCGCGTTTCGGGGTGCGTGCTGAGGAGTTTGCGGATGACCTCGGTGCCGAAGTCTTTGGTGTCGTAGGCCTGTCGCCATTGGTGCGACGTGGAGACGACGTAAACGGTGTTCGGATCGAGGTACGTCACCATCT
>JAYTBD010000150.1:0-5388 GCA_043737155.1 Fimbriiglobus sp.
TTGCGGAAGAAGTCGAGCGGGTTCATGCCGCCGAGGAGCCAGACGAGCAGCGGCAATACGACGACCATGTGGATCGCCAACCCGCCGAGGACGGTGAAGACGAAGGCGCCGAGGGCGATCAGCAACTTGTATCCGAAGAGCGCCGTCGTGCTGAAAATCAGGGCGAAGACGCCGATCGGGGCGAGTTTCATCGCCAGGCCGATGACGAACTCGGTGATTTGGTTCACCCCTTCGAGGAAGTGGATCAGCACCGCCGCACGGGTCGGATCGATCTGTGTCAGCGCGATGCCGACGAGCACCGCGGTGAAGATCACGGCCAGCATATCTTTGTCACCGAATGCCTTCAACGGATT
The DNA here is from genome assembly GCA_043737155.1 of Fimbriiglobus sp. Taxonomy (GTDB): domain Bacteria; phylum Planctomycetota; class Planctomycetia; order Gemmatales; family Gemmataceae; genus JALHQU01. The sequence continues at coordinate 354 of JAYTBD010000150.1, forward strand.
CTTCGGCACGATGTTCACGAACGTGTCGATGCCGAAGTCGCTCTTGGCGTCGAGCTTCCCCTTGGCTTCCTTGGCGTAATGGCCGAGCAATTCCTTCTGCTGCGACTCGGGCACTTGGTCCCCTGGCCTCAGGACGTTCACGAGTGTCAACCCGATGACGGCGGCGAACGCCGTGGTGACGATGAAGTAGGCGAACGTCTTGGCGCCGACCCTGCCGACGTTCCCCGAGCCGCCGAGCCGGGTCACCCCGAGCGCCAACGACGCGAACACGAGCGGGATAATCGCGAGGAAAAGCAGGTTCATGAAGATGTCGCCGACCGGCTTGGCGAGGTACTTCACGACCCAGCCGACCCACGCCGCGCGCGGTACCGACGCGGCTTCGGGTTGCGCGGCGGCCATCGCGTCGCGCTGTTCGGCGCCGGGTGGCTCGGGGGCGGGCGGGGTGGTGGTGTAGTTGACGAGGGAGCCGACGAGTGCCCCGAGGATGAGGCCGAGCAAGATGCGGGAATGGGAAACTTTCGCGGCGGCGGCCATGCGGAACACCTCGGGATTGCGCTCCGGTGTGTTCTATCACTTCCGCGGATCGGCTTGCCAAGGGCTGTGCGGACTTATCGGACGAGGACCGGTACCACTCGGTTATTGGGTGGAGTGAAAGGCTACCTCGGTTTGAAGGTATGAACTCGTGTCCACCGGAATTGTTCCGCTGGACACGGGGACCATTCCGATGCTCACCATCCGCAAATCGGCCGACCGAGGCCACGTCCGGCACGGCTGGCTCGACACGTTCCACACGTTCTCGTTCGGCGACTACTCCGACCCGGATCACCACCACTTCCGGGCGCTGTGCGTCATCAACGACGACCGCATCGCCGCCGGGCAGGGCTTCGGCACGCACCCGCACCGGGATATGGAAATCTTCACGACGATGCTCGCGGGGCATCTGCAGCACCGCGATAGCATGGGCAACGGCTCGGTCATCGGCCCCGGCGAATGGCAGATGATGTCGGCGGGGACGGGCGTGCAGCATAGCGAGTTCAACCCGTCGCCGACGGTGGCCGCGCACCTGCTGCAGATTTGGATCGTGCCCGACAAGAAGGGGTATCCGCCGCGCTACGATCAGAAGTCGTTCGCGGATAAACCGAGCGGAGCGTGGACGCTGATCGCCTCGCCCGATGGGACGAACGGATCGCTCGGCGTGCGCCAAGATGTGCGCATCCTCGCGGCGAAAGTGTTGCCGAATGAGAAGTTGACACACGCGTTCGAAGCGGGACGGGCGGGTTGGCTGCATGTGGCGACGGGATCGGTGACAGTCGGTGGTCAGCGGCTCGACGCCGGCGACGCGGTGGCCGTCGAGGATCAAACTTCTGTGGATGTCGTCGGCGTCGCGGATGCCGAGTTGGTCCTGTTCGATCTGGCGTAATCATTCCTTCTTCAGCGAGAACTGGTCGAACAGCCGATCTCCTTGATCGAACACTTTGCAATCGAGCGCGCCGCCCTGCACTGTGAAATAGCAGTAGTGAAAATCGACCCGCCCTTGGTTCTTGAAGAACGACGGCGTCGGTTCGAAGTTTTCGAGCGGTCCGCCGCCACCGCCGGATGTCACGTAGGTCACGCCGGCTTTCGTATCGACCTTCCCGCCGCGCAGGGGCCACGTCCGCTCGTACAGGTGGATGTGCCCGTTCATGGCCAAGTCGACGCTGTGCTTCTCGTAGAGAGCGATCAACGCTTTGTGCTTGGGCGCCCCGTGCGTCGAGTTCGCTTTCTCGGTGTTGCCGTAATCGTCGCTGTCCGAGGTGTAGCAAGGGTGGTGGTGGAACACGATCTTCCACTTCGCATCCGACGCCGCGAGCGCCTTGTCCAGCCAACGATATTGCTCGCTCTCGGCGTCCACCGGCTTGTTGGTATCAAGGCTGAAGAACTCGCCGTTGCCGTACTGGAACGAGTAATAGTATTCCGGCTTCGGCAGCGCAAAATACTTGTAATAGTGGGCGTGATTCTTCTCGTGGTTGCCGATGCACGGGTACACTGGCACGCGGGCGAACAGCTCGCGGCACGGCTTGAACAGATCGTCGGTCCATTGCTTCTTGTCCGGCCCGTTATCGACCACATCGCCCATGTGCAGGACGAAGTTCGGCCGGCGTTCCCACATCAACTTACCGACCTTGCCCGTCACGGTCGGATTGCGCTGCGTGTCGCCGATGACCGTGAATGAGTAGGCATCGGTGGTATCCACCGCGGTGTAAAATGTGGCCGGTTTGCCGGTCAGCTTCTTGCCGTCGCCGTCGGTGCAGACCATCCGGTAGAAGTATTTCGTCTTCGGCACCAAGTTGTCGAGCTTGATCTCGTGGAGCGTGTCGGCCTTCTCGACTTTGGCGACTTTGTCCGGCGGGAAGGTCGTCCCGTATTCCAGTTCGCACGTCGTCGGCGTCGGGGTTTCGCACATCACGGTGATGCTCGTCCGCGTGGCAAACTGGAGGTAAGGCTCGACGGCGAAAACGCCGGGCACCTCGACTTCCGCAGGCGCGGTCGGCGCGAGTTTCGTACACGCCACGGCGCCGATCCCGGCGATGCAGACGGCGGCCGCGAACCACTTGCCGATTGAAACCGTCATGGCGAATCCTATCTGCGAAGAACGAGTGAACTTGAACTCCCACTCACAGCATACTGTAGGGGTCGATGTCGACTTGGAACTCGACCCCACTCGGGGGCTTGGTCACGGCGATCACTTCGCGCAGCACGCTGTGGAGCACGCCGCTGGTCGCGCTCAGCAATTGAAAATGGAAGCGGTAGAAGTCGTTCAACTTGAACACCGGGCACTCGGCGGGGCCGAGGATGCGGACGCTCAGCGGTTGGCCCGGCCCACTGGCCCGGATGTTCGCTTGCTTGAACGAGCCGGCCAATTGATCGGCGAACTTCTCCGCGGCCTCCTGCTTCTCGCTGCGCACGATCAACCGGGCCATGCGCTGGTACGGCGGATACAGATGCTCGCGGCGGAAACCGAGTTCGAGCTTGGCAAAGGTCGGGTAGTCGTGCTTCGCCGCCAAGGCGATGCACGGGTGCTCCGGCGTGTAGGTTTGAATCAACACCCGACCGCCTTTGTCGCCGCGGCCGGCGCGACCGGCGACTTGCGCCAGCAGTTGGAACGTCCGCTCGGCGGCGCGGAAGTCGGGGAGGTGCAAACCGGTATCCGCGTTGATAACACCGACGAGCGTGACGTTGGGGAAATCCAAACCCTTGGCGATCATCTGCGTGCCGAGGAGGATGTGGACGTGCCCGTCGCGGAAGCTGTCGAGGACGCGCTGATGGCTGCCCGATTTGGTCATGGTGTCCGAATCCATCCGCTGGATCACACGGTTCGGAAAAAGGCTCTCCAACTCCGCGTGGAGCTTCTCGGTGCCGAGTCCTTGGTAGCGGATCGACGCTTCGCCGCAGGCCGGGCATTGGAGCATCGGCGCGGTTTGCCAATTGCAGTAGTGGCACACGAGCGCCGCCTTGGCGCGGTGGAAGGTCAGCGATAAATCGCAGTGTCGGCACTGGGCCACGTGCCCGCAGTTCGGGCAGTGGACGTGGGTGCTAAACCCCCGGCGATTCAGCAGCAAAATGACTTGGCCGTCCTTCTTGATCGCCTCGCGCATGGCGTGCTGCAGCGTCGGCCCGATGGCGGTCGGCTTCCCCGGCGTCTTCGGTTCGTGCCGCATATCGACGAGTTGCACCTTCGGCATGGCCCGGTCTTCGACGCGGTTCGGAAGCGTCAGCAGCGTCGTCGAACCGGTGTGCGCGGCGTGCCACGTTTCGAGCGCCGGGGTCGCGGTGCCGAGGAGGATCGGCACGTTGGCCAAGTGCGCCCGCATGAGCGCCACGGCGCGGGCGTGGTAGCGCGGAGTCGAATCTTGTTTGAAGCTCGTCTCGTGCTCTTCGTCGATGACGATCAACCCGAGTTTGCGCGTCGGGGCGAATACGGCGCTGCGGGCGCCGACGACCACTTGGACATCCCCCGCCGCGACGTGGCGCCAATACGTGGCCCGCTCGGAGTCGGTCAAATTGCTGTGGAGCACGGCCACACGGCCGCAGCGCCCGCGGAAGCGCTCGATGGTCTGCGGGGTCAAACTGATCTCGGGGACGAGGACGATCGCCTCCTTCCCGCTCTTCACCACCTCTTCGATGGCGCGCAGATAAATCTCGGTTTTGCCACTGCCGGTGACGCCGTGGAGGAGGAACGATTTGTAACCACCCGTTTCTAAAGCGCTTCGGATCGGCTCCCAAACCTTGACTTGGTCGTCGTTCAAAATGGGTGTGCCGCCGGTGCGGGCGAACTCCGCGTCGCTCGGGATAGGATCGAGAAATCCGGCCGGCAAACGCTCGACGCGCTCGTGGAACTTCCGCAGCAATCCCTTGGTAACCAGACTCGCCACAATGGCCACGCCGACGCCGACGGCCTTGGCTAATTCGTTTTGTTCGAGCGGCGTACCGACCTCCCGCAGGTGCTCCAACACCTGCTTCTGCTTCGCCGTGACGCTCGGCAGGATCGCCGGTTGTTGGTCGCGCGGCAGCAGTTCGACGACCGTGGAATTGCGGGTCCCGGCGCGGTCGCGCACCCCGGCGGGGACGACCGCATGCAGCACCTGCCCCCAGCCGCAGAGGTAGTAATCTGCCATCCAGCGCGTGAGCTTTAGCAGTTCTTCGTCGAGCAGAGCGTACTCGTCGAGCACCTTGCGGATCGGTTTGACTTCGCGCGTCGGTAGCACATCGGACACGCGGACGACGTAGCCGACGACTCCGCCGTCACCGCGGCCGAACGAGCATTCGACGCGTTTGCCGACGCCGATGCTAGCGTGCAGATCCTCGGGCACGGAGTAGCTGTAGGCGGTGTCGAGCGGCCTGTCGAAGACGACTTCCGCGAAGAGGGGAGCAACCATGGGGATAGTTTATCCCCGATGCAACCGATGTGCGATGTCGGTAGGACGCGGCGAGTGCGGCGTCATCCGTCGTATTTTCATTCGTAGGATAGGCCGCCGGGCCTGTCCGAATTGGCAAT
>JAYTBD010000151.1:0-2133 GCA_043737155.1 Fimbriiglobus sp.
GCGCTCGAAGGCGAACGCTTTCAAGTCACCGGGCACACCGGCGAAGTTCAGTTCGTGAGCCGTGCGATAGATCCGGACCACTTGAAGCAGTAGTGCGTATCGCTGATTTTGATCGGTCGTACCGAGGTCGGCGAAGAGCTTCGCCACGAGCGCTTTGTAGAGGGCCGCTCCCTTACCGAGAGAGACATCGCCGCCGTGGACGAGCGCTTCGCGGTAGAGGGCGTGGAGCCGATTGGTCACCCATGTGCGCTGCTGGGCGTGCACCGGATGCCGGAGTTGTGCGAGCAGATATTTCTCGCCGCGCTCGTACTGTTTGGCGTTTTCGAGGAACGAGAGAAACTGACCGAGGGCGCCATTCGCCGACACCGGCAGCGTCCCCGCGTGGGACGTTTCGAATTCTTTGAGCGCGGCTTCGAGCACGTCGATACCCGCTTGCTGTTTACTTCCTCCGTGCAGGGCGGTCGCATACTGGAGCGCGATGTGCAAGCGGTCGAACGTCCCGGCCTTGGCGTCGCGGTGGAGAACTTCCAACTGGCGCAGTTGCTCCTTGGCGAGTTCGGGCCGGGTGATGATACCGAGGTTGGCGAGGAACTCGGCCATGAATCGAGGTTCCCCCGCCGTCCACTCCCGTTTGAAAGCGCGTTCGAGTGCCGCGAGCGCATTGGTTGCGTGCGGGCCGGGCTGGTTCTGTATCTCCGCCGCGCGGCGTTCGACTTGCACTTCCAACAGATCGAGGGCGGGCAGGTCGATGGGCGTCGTGCGGAGCTTGCGCACTTCCGCGAGCCGCGCGATGAGTTCGTCGGCGACGGCTTCGTCGCGGATCTCGGCGAGCACGGCCGACATCGAAGTCAGGAAGCCGTAGACGGCGCCGGCGCTGTGGCCCACGACGCCGTCGGGCAGCATGGCGAGCAGGCGGAAATCGCGCGAAGCAGCGTAGAACTGTTGCAGCGTACCCAAGTAACTCTGCGGATACTCGCTCTTCTCGAAGAGCACTTTGAAGATCCGCAGTACCTCCGGATCGAGCTGAGACGGCATGTGGCCATTCGGGTTTTGCCACGGTCGCAAGTACGGCAACAGCTTGCGATGCAGCGCGTTCTCGTCGGTCGTTTGATACAGTGCGGCGCGGGCTTTCTCGGACGCCTCGCGGCGGTTCTCCACCAAATACCAATCGGCCAAGCTGCGGTACGCGTCCGGGGTCAACTCGTCGGCCGCTTCCACCGCTTCGAACAGCTTGATCGCGTCCGCGGTCTTCCCCTGCTCGGCGAGCAAGTACCCCAGCGCCAGTTGCCAGCGGTGCTCCGGGGCGGCCCCCGCGATCCACCGGCGCAGCTCGGCTTCCAACTCCTGCGACCGGTCGAGCGCGATGAACAACCGATACTTCTCCGCCTTCCAGCGCGGTTCGTCCGCGTGCGCCGCGATCTGCGTATCAATGTGCTTCAGCAAGCTTTCGATCAGCGCCGCCTCGGCGCCCTTGCGCGATGCGATATTCATCAGCGTGACGAAAGCGCGCTGGCGCAGGGCCGCGTCGATGGCGACCTCGAGCTTGGTGGAATCGTCCTCCGGATTCGCTTTGGGCGCGGCGCCGTCCAGGATCGTCCAGCACTCCGTCGCCACCGCTTTCAAGTCGCGCTCGAGTTGCATTTCCAACCAGAGCCGTTCGATCATCACCCACGATGCGAAGGGTTTTGCGTGCTTAGCCGCTTCCGCGCGGAGGCGGTCGACGAATCCTTCGCGGGCCTGCTTGCGCAGTTCGGCCTGCTTCGTTTGCAATTCGGTCCGCGGCAGTTTCTCCGGGTGTTCGAGTTTTTTTAGCGCGGCTTGGTAGCGGGCTTCGACGAGCGTATCGGTGAGCCGGTGCAAGGCCGTCACGCGGGACGCCAGCCCGCCGGCGAGTTCTTCCGGCGGCGCGAGTTTATCGAGCAGCGCGAAGAGTTCGTCTTCGAGTTCGCCGCGCCACGGTCGCGCCAGCAGCATCTCGAACAGCGGGACCGCGTACTGTCGGCGGTACTCCTCGGTGGCGCCTTTGTACTGCACGCGCAAGAATTCCAAGTCGTCTTCGCCGATGAAGCGATGGAGCACTTTCAAGAGCACTTGCCCGAGCGCGTGCTTGGCGTCCGCATCCTTCTCCGCGTC
>JAYTBD010000152.1:0-2127 GCA_043737155.1 Fimbriiglobus sp.
CAACGTGAAACGGGCGCGGAACGACTTTTTGTTCGCCCTGTGCGACGGCACGGTGTACTTCAGCTCGGAAGGCCGCAAGGTCAACGTGAAGCCGCTCGAAATCGCGGTCTGATCGTCTCTGACAATTGATTGACACTCGTCGACACCCCCGTCCCGTGACGGGGATGTCGACGTTGTCATGACGTTTGAGAATGGTTTCAGCCGGGGCGAATCGATCCGATTTCGGACGTAAGTCGTTGCCACGCATTGGTTCTACCCGAATCCGAAATGATTTCGCGGGGGGGTGGGATGTTTGTGGCGAAACCATTTTGCGTGTCTCACTCCGCCTCTCGCGAAGCCATCGGCTTCGGCGTATCGCCGCAGACTTGATAGCGGAAGTTGCCGATAATCAATTCGTCGCCCATACGGATTTTTCCTTCGGTGATGCGCTCGCCGTTGATTCTGACCCCGTTGGTGCTGCCCAAATCGCGGATGACCAAATAATCCGCCACTTGCGCGAGACAGCAGTGCCGGCGCGAGACCTTCTTCGAGTTCAATTGGACATCGCACTCCTGGTGACGACCGAACAGGAGGATCGGCTTGTCGAGCAGGATGCTCGGGCCGTCGGCGAGGGAAAGCAAATGAATCGGCATGGGCGTTCACCGTTTGACGAAGAGGAACACGCTGGCACCGCGGAAGCGATCCGATTCCGCGGGCTCGAACCCGCCCGTTTGCAGCTTCATGGTCACGTAGCGCAGCCGCCCCTCGTGATCGTAGTGATCCATCGGCACCCAGACCCGGCTCCCAGTCGGCAGCGTCGCAGCTGCATCCTCGAGCGCGAGCAACTCGCCCCGAAAGAAGTAAGCGTACGTCTGCTCATCGCTGGCGACGCGGTCCCCCGGTTGCCGATGGGTCCGGATGTGCGCGGCCGCACTCGAGGAATCGGGCTGCCGACTCGCGGTGAACAAGTGCGACACCGGGAGATACGCACCGATTGCGATCAGGCCGGCACCCGTCGCCGCGACCAATCGTTTCGAGGAGAAAAAACGGAAGGCCGCGTCCATCCCCAATCCGCCGAGCAGCAAGCAGCAGGGCGCGATGAAAAACATCAGCCGGTTGAAGCCGAACGGGTACCCCTTCAAAGAGGCCGCGACAATCGAGAGTAAGAACGGCGTCACGAGTAGGATCGCCAGATCGCGCCGCCCCGTGCGCCACGCGGCGAAGAGCCCGAACGGCGCGATGAGGCAAAAGTAGAATCCCACCGGGTTGAAGCAGAACTGGAACACGGTGGTGGTGTTTTCGATGACCCACCACGGGAGAGTCATCGGCGCCTGGAACTTCGGAAACTTCGGTCCCCACTCGTTGAGGAGGCCTTCGACGCGCTGATTTTTGATCGGGCCGAAATAGAGGACCGCGAACGTGATCAACGCCGCCAGCGCTGCAAAGACCCACGTTCCCAACCCGCGGAGTCGTTCGCAATACGCGAACGGCAAAAGCGCCAACAGTAGCCCCCCGATGATGAACGCCGCGGGGTACGAGGTGCAGAGGATCGGGGGGATCACGGCGGCAAGCACCGCCAACCGCCGGGTTGCGGTCCATCCTTGCGTTGCGAAGTAGAAGTAGAGCAGCGCCGTCGTGAGCAGTGCATCTCCCGCGTACGGTTTGATCGAGTAGCTTAGGCCGATGTGGTTGTCCGACACCGCGACGAGTGCCACCGCGATGACGGCGGTCGGTGGCGAGAGCGCTTTGCGCACGAGCGGGACCGTCAGGAGCAGCGTGCCGCAACTGCATGCGAACGGGACGAACCGCCAGCAATACGGTTCGTCGCCGCAGATGTCCGACAGTAGCTTCAAGCCCCAAAGGAAGATCGGCGGTGCGGCGACCGCGTGATTGAGCGGGCCGAGGAGTTCCCCGTAACCCTTGGTGAGGATGTTCGCCAACAGCACCGCTTCGTCGTACCAGATCGTGTGGTTGACGGCGTAATGCCACGTCCGTAGCGCGAGTCCCAAAGCGACGAAGCCCCTTGTCAAGCGATTGTGATCGAGCCGTGGGAATGCCATCGAACGGCCTTGGTAGGAGCGAATACCTTTCGGCCAAATGTACGAAGTACACTATCGGCGGGCATTCCGATACTTTAAGCCTAGTTAC
>JAYTBD010000153.1:0-2122 GCA_043737155.1 Fimbriiglobus sp.
GCAATTGAAGAAGTATGAAGCGCCGACGGAATCCATCTTGGCCGACCTGCGCGATCCGGCGGAACAGGACCGCGTGATCGACGAAGCGTGGGGAGACGGCCTCGATGTCCTCGTGTGCAACGCCGGCGCGGACACACTCACCGGCGACGCGGCAAAGTGGACGTTTGAACAGAAACTGGACGAATTGTTGGCCGTCGATTTGAGGGCGACGATGCGGATGGCCCGGGCCATCGGCGAGAAGATGAAGCAGCGCGGTCGCGGGGTGATTCTGACGATGGGGTGGGACCAAGCCGAAACGGGAATGGACGGCGAGAGCGGCCAACTCTTCGGCGCGGTGAAGGGCGCGATCATCTGTTTCACACGCAGCCTCGCCCTCAGTTTGGCCCCGGCGGTGCGTGTGAACTGCCTCGCCCCCGGCTGGATCCGCACGAGTTGGGGCGAGACCGCCTCGGCCGTGTGGCAGGACCGCGTCCGCAAGGAAACGCCGCAGAAAGTGTGGGGTTTGCCCGAGGATGTCGCACACGCCGCCGTCTGGCTCGCCAGTCCTGCGGCGCACTTTCTCACGGGTCAGACCATCCGCATCAACGGCGGAGCCGTCCGGGCGTGAGTTCCAATTTCGGATCCATCAAATCGGGCGCAACCGCCAGCACCCGCACACTTTACCGATTTCATAATCCGGCAATCCGTTCCGCTCGCTTGAAGAAGAACGCGCGTTCCATACAACAAAAGTTGTTCATTCTCCTAGATTCGTTCGCGCCATTCGGCATCGGGCAGGGCGGTTCCCGTTCTTCCCGCCGGGGTAACTCCATGTCCGCATTGAAGATCCGTCGCATCGACCTTTCGGCATCCAACGCCACATCCCAGCTTAAAAAGCTCCGCGATCAATTCCGCGTGGAATCGGAAATCGTCTCCCCCGCTTCCAAGAAGTTGACCCAAGCCGTGTTCGGTGAAGCGTTGACCCCTTCGCAAGTCGTCGAACGCATTTGCGTCGGAGTCCGGGATCAAGGCGTGTCCGCGCTGTTGAAGTACACCGAACAATTCGACAAAGTGAAACTCAAAGCCGACGCCCTCCGCGTGCCGGTGGCGGAACTCGCCGCGGCGCACGCCGCGGCCGACCCGGCCATGCTCGAAGCCCTCCGGCGCGTCCGGTACAACATCGACTCGTTCCAATCCGGTCTGCTGCACCGCGACGCCGAACTGCGGTTGTCGGGTTCGCACGAAATCCATCTGCGCTACCGGCCCCTCCGACGCGTCGGCATCTATTGCCCCGGCGGTGCGGCTGCGTACCCGTCGACGCTGATGATGACCGTGTGCCCCGCCCGCGCCGCCGGCGTCGAAGATATCGCCGTGGCCCTGCCGCCCAAAGACACCGGCGCCTATAGCCCCGAAATGCTAGCGACGTGCTACGAACTCGGCGTGAGCGAAGTCTACCGCATGGGCGGCGCCCAAGCCATCGCCGCATTCGCCTACGGGGTCGAAGGCATCCCCGCCGTGGATATGGTTTGCGGCCCGGGCAATCAGTACGTCGCCCTCGCCAAGAAATTCGTCTACGGCCAGTGCGCCGTCGATTGCCTCGCGGGGCCGAGCGAAGTCGTCGTGGTCGCCGACGACTCGGCCCACCCGCATTACGTGGCCCTCGATCTCATCGCCCAAGCCGAGCACTCCCCCGGCGTCTCCGTCATGGTCACGTGGTACGAACCGCTGCTGGAAGAAGTGCAAGCCGCGCTCGAGAAGCGATTGCTGAAGGCCGGCCGGGCCGAATTGGTCCGCGAAAGCCTCGAACGCTACGGGGCGTTCGTCCTCTGTGCGAACAAGCACGAAGCGATCGACTTGGTGAACCAGTTGGCGCCGGAACACCTGCACATCCAAGCCCGCGACATGGATGCGTTTTCCGAAGAGATCGTCAATGCGGGTTCCATTTTCTTGGGGCCGTTCACGCCGGTCGCGCTCGGCGACTACGCGGCCGGGCCTTCGCACGTGCTCCCGACCGGCGGCACAGCCCGTTTCGCCAGCGGCCTCAACGCCAACGATTTTCGCCGCCGCACAAGTGTCCTGCGATTTACCAAGAACGGGATGCGCGATATGGCCGAAGACGTGGTGACACTGGCCAACATCGAAGGGC
>JAYTBD010000154.1:0-5343 GCA_043737155.1 Fimbriiglobus sp.
GTTATTGATGAGAATGTCGACGCGGCCCATGGCGTCGAGCGCGGCCTTAGCCAAGCGGTCGATATCGGACCGCACCGACACATCCGCGACGGCGCAGCCGCCTTTGCGTCCGGTGGCGGCGAGGATCTCGGCGAGGGTGGTTTGCAGTTCGCGTTCGTTGCGGCTGGCGAGGAAAATATCCGCGCCGGCTTCGGCGAGGCCGCGCGCCATCGCCGCGCCGAGGCCCTTGTTGCCGCCGGTGATGAGCGCGACGCGGCCGGAAAGATCGAACGGTGTCGGTTTCACGGGAAGTCTTCCCTCATTTTGCGGACGAGCCGGACGAGCAACTCCCCGCCGGCGAGGAAGTGGCCCCGAGCGTCGGAGATCTCCCCGATGGTGCCGGACGAGGAGTAGACCCCGATAGAGTACGGGCCGTCGGGCCAGAACGCGAACACCGATCCGCCCGAGTGCCCCGACGCCATCGCGCCCGCGCAGCGGATGACGGTGCCGAGGCCACAGTCCTGCGATTCCAGCGGGGCGCCGGAATCGTAGATGGGACGCAGGCCATCGTTCGGTTGGCAGCTCGGGTAACCGACATTCGCCCAATGCGATTCGTCGTCCGACTCATCGTCGTAGACGCGCGTGCCGAGCCAGCCGAGTTCGTCGCCGACGCGGCGCTCAAGGATGCAGAGCGCCATGTCGGCGGAGACATCCCCGTTCGCGATCCCCGGCGGCGAGCCGACTTCGATCTTCTTGTAGACCGTCACCGCCGTCGCGAAAACATCGTCCGACGCCTCGCCCACATCCGCATCGGCCTGATCGCTGTTGAAGGCGGGGCGGAAGCGGATCGACCCGGCGCGGTTGTCCGGCAGCCACTTCACGAGGTGGCTGGCCGTGAGCAGGTGGCGCGGTCCGACGAGGCAGCCGGTGCCGTGGCCGACCGGCGTGTCGACGCGGCCGATGGCGCACCACGGATAACCGCGGTCCGCGAAAGTCGATCCCCGCATCCGCTGCGGCACCGGGGACCACGGCACATCGCCGGGGATCGACGGAGTGATCGGCTGCGTCGCAATTCCCTTTACGTTCTTGCGCCCGAACAAGTGGACCGGGATCGACTTGGTCGGCGACCGTTTCCGGGTGGGCAGCCGGTATTGGGCGACACCCGGCCGGAGGAATTTCGCCGCTTCGGTGATCGACGGCGGTCGTTCGGAAGCGCGGTTGGCCATGGGTTGTATTTTTGCAGCGGGTGAAGTTCGATCGTGTGCGGCTTGGTTTCGTGCGCGCTCCGGCGATAATACAGAGGGTGCGCCGGGCGCGCAAGACCTCCGTTGCGAAAGATTTGAAATGCCGATGCCGGTGCGTTCACTGCCGACCGTGCAGAACTGGGATTGCCGGAGTTGTTCCGATTGCTGCCGCACCTACACGGTCCCGGTGACCGACGGCGAGCGTGCGATCATCGACCGGCAGAACTGGGGCGCGGAGCCGGGATTCGAGAAAATCGAAACGGTGGTGAGCGGTGCCGACGGCTATGCACTCGCCCACACGGCGGATGGGACGTGCGTCTTCTTGGGCGCGGACAATCGCTGTCGGATCCATGCCAAGTTCGGCGCTGCGGCGAAGCCGAAGGCCTGTCGGATTTATCCGTTCGTGCTGGTGCCCGCCGGGGATCATTGGCGCGTCGGTATCCGCTTCGCCTGCCCCACCGCCACCGCGAACGACGGCCGCAAATTGTCGGCGTATTCGGGTGAACTCGCCGAGTTCGCGATGTTGCTCGAAGCGGATACGACGCGCTCTGTTGCGGACTTGCCGCCGCCGGCGCTGCGGGACGGGCAGAGCGTGCCGTGGGCCGATCTCCTCCGCTTCAATGCGGCGCTCTTGGAAATCCTGAACGAACCGGCGTATGCGCTCGAACGCCGACTGCGTCAGATCGCGGCGTTGGCCGAGGTGTGCAAGAAGTCCCGCTTCGGCGAAGTGCAGGGGCCGCGGTTGAAAGAGTTCCTCGACGTGATGTCCGCCGCCATCGTCGAAGATGTGCCGCTCCGGACGCTGGTTCCCAAACCGAGTTGGGTGGGGCGGATGCTGTTCCGCCAGCTCACGGCCATCTACTGCCGCAAGGACAATGGCCCCGACGCCGGCGTCGCGAGCCTCGGCAAGTGGGTGCGCATCCGCTCGGCGTGGCGCTTTGCGCGCGGCACCGGCGCGATCCCGAAGCTGCACGCACGCATCCCGAACATGACCTTCGCCGACGCCGAGGAACCGGCGGGGCCGATCCCACCCGAGGCCGAGGCGTTGCTGCTGCGTTACTACCAGGTGAAGTTAGAATCGCTCCAATTCTGCGGTCCGACGAATTTCCACCGGCACTATTGGGAAGGGCTTGATTCGCTGCTGATGACCTTCCCCGCGATCCTCTGGTTGGCGCGCGTCTTCGGGCGCGGTGACATCGACCGGTTGAACGCGACCAAGCTGGCCCTCCGCTTGGTGGACGATAGCTTCGGCTACAGCAAGCTCCTCGATGCAGGTCGGCAGCCGTGGGCGATGCGCACGCTGGCCGACCGCGGCGAAGTGGCCAAGCTTATCGCTTGGTATTCGGGGTGATAGTCTGATTTGCAGAAGACCGTCCGGAGGAAACTGTGAGGATCTTGTCCGGTTCCCCCTCTCCGAAGCGGAGAGTGACTGGATTCCCTGTCAAGCTATTTCTGCGGACCACGGGCGGCTCGTGCGGAGGATGGCATTGGCGATCACCAAAAGCTTCCGGGCCACCGCGATCTGCACGACCTTCCACGCTTTGCCGGCCGCCTCCAGCCGCTTGCAGCGGCGGGTTGTGCCGGCGGGCCGGCGGCCATGTCCGGCACCGCCCGCACCGAGGCCCGCCCGCCGCCGATCCTCCGGCGACCCGACTTCCCCCCGCTGTCCCGGTTGACCGGCTCCACCCCGACCAAGGCCGCGATCCGCTCCCGGCTCGGCGTGCCCAACTCCGGCGGGTCGGCCAAGAGCGTCCGGCTCAGAACTTCGCCGATGCCCCGGATCGACCGCAGCAACTCGTCCTCGGCCTTCCACGCCGGGCCGGCTTCGACCGCGGCCGCCAGTTCCCGGGGTGAGGTCTGGCGCTGGTATTTCAGCGGCCTTCATCTCGATGCGGGAAGACCTCACCCCCCTGGCCCCCGCTCCGAAGCGGAAAGGGGTAGCAGACCGTTCACTTCACCGGGAAGGGGATCACCACGGCGTCCGATTCGGTTGCGCCGCGCTGCTTGGGGCCACACCCGAGTACCAGCGAGCCGTCGGGGCGCAGATCGACCGAGTAGAGCGCGCCGAAATCCACCTCCTGCCCGTACAATCTTTTCCCGTCGGCGACGTTCCACACGGCCAAATAGCCGCGCAGCTTCGGAGCCGTGCCGACGCTCACGAGCTTGCTCCCGTCGGCCGTGAATTTCACACACTGCACGAAGCCGGGATGGGCCGGGGCGGGGCTGCCGTCGCCCACCGGTTTGAGGTCGGGGTTGCTGAACTCGCGGATCAGAGCACCTGTCTCGGTGTTCCACAGTTTCAACGTCTTATCACTGGAGCCCGACGCCAGTTGCTTGCCGTCTTTGTTGAAGGCCAGGGTGAAGACTTGATCCCGATGGCCGGGACTGGGCGGTGCGTTGAACGTATTCCCCGCCGGGGCGCCGATGAGGCCCGGCGCAGCCGCCCGGACGGCGTCGGGGACGATGAGGGCGTCGGTGCCCGGTTTGAATTCCTTCGCGATCGTCCCCGACGTCGCGTCCCAAATTTTGATCGACTTATCCAAACTCGCCGAGGCGACGAGCTTGCCGTCGGGGTGCCAAGCGACGGCGTAGATCGACTGTCCCTGCGGCAGGATGTGGGCGTTGATCGCCTTCGGGGCGGCGACCGGGGTCTTGGACAAATCGTAGATGCGCAGGATCCCGTCTTGGCAGCCGGTCGCCACGAGCTTGCTGGTTTTGTCGAAGGCGGCGCAGTGGACTAGGTTCGGGTGGGCGAGCGTGAACGACGGTTGATCGGAGACGAACTTCCAAACGCGGACCTGCTTATCGTCGCAGCCGGTGAGGATGGTCGCGCCGTCGGCGACGAATGACAACCCCTTGACAGCGGCCGGGTGGGGGAGTTCTAGCATCGGCTTGCCGAATTCCGCGGGCAGCGGCTGGCCCGGTTCGCTCTGCACATTCCAGAGCACGGCTTTGTTGTCGGCTTGGATGCCCGCGAGCGCCGGTGACGTCGGATGAAAGGCGAGATCGGTCACTTTGCCCGCGGTCTTCCAGGTGCCGAGGACGGCGCCGTCGCCGAAATTGTAGACGGTGATGCTCGCCTCGGGGCCGTGCGCCACCGCCACGACCTGGCCGTTCTTATGCGCCGCGATCGCGGTGATCCCCGTGGCATCGCCGAAGGTTTTCTCTTTTGCACCGCTCCCGGCGTTGGCGGACGAGACGCCTTTGCCGGATCCGGTGCTCAGCGTGTTGCTCCCGCTCGGCATCCCCGCGAACACGCCTCCGTATATGGTGGGGTCGGACATTTGTTTCATCAGCACCAGCGGGGTGACGGAGACGGTTTTGTCCGCGCTCGCCGCGAATAACAGCGGTTGCACCGGATGGAACGCGAGCCCCTTGATCGCACCCGCATGGGTCACGACTTGCTCGGTGAGCCCCGTGGCGACGGTGACCACGACGACGGCGTTGTTTGCCAAGCCCACGGCCAAGCGGGTGCGGTCGGCGCTGAATGCCAGTTGCGAAATGTCGGCCGGGAATGCCGGCGCCGGGAGTTCTTTTCCATCGGCGGTCTGCCAGAGTTTTAACGTCTTGCCCGTGGCGACCGCGAGCATCGCATTGTCCTTCGAGAGCGCCAATACCTTGGCCACGTCGGGCAGCGGGCCGAATGCTTTAATTTCCTTCGCGGGCAATCCGACTGCGGTTTCGTAAATGCGCACGAACTTGTCGGCGGTGGCCGCGATGGCCCAATTCGGCGCGAGCAACGCCGGTCCTGTGGATGCTACGGTCGCACGGACGCCGTCGACTTGGAGGGTTGCGACTGACAGCGACTTGTCATTGGCGACGACCAATACCGATTTGTTGTCCGGCAACCACGTCAACCCGACGACGGCGGCAGCGGGCTCAGCGATGGTTTGCAGCTCGCCCCCGGTCGCGGAGTCATAGACCCGCACCGCGCGGCCGACGGTCCGCACGACCGCGACGGCGAGGAGTTTGCCATCGGGGGAAAATCCGATCCCTTCGACCACTCCGGGCATGGGCAGCGACCAGCTCGGCTTCGCGGCCGCGGCATTCGGCTGAACGATCAGGACGCGGGCATTGTTGAGCGTCCCGATGGCGGCGAGCTTCGTGCGGTCCGCGCTCC
>JAYTBD010000155.1:0-5341 GCA_043737155.1 Fimbriiglobus sp.
ATGTGGCCGAATGCGTCGCGCGGTTGGCTCGCCGGGTGGATCGGCGCCTTCGGCAACTTCGGATATTTACTGCTCGCCGTGATCGCCCTCGGTATCAACCAGATCGGCTCCGAACTCCCCGGCTGGCTGGGTTCCATCGGTGTCCCGCGCGAAACGACCGGCGTGTTGACGCGGAACGGGAACTGGCGATTGCTGATGCTCATCGGCGCCGTGCCGTCGCTGTTGACACTGTTCTTGAGGTTGTTCGTGCCCGAGTCGGCGGCGTGGAAGGAAGACCAGCGCAAAGGGGTGGTGTCGAAGTGGTCGGGGGTGGACTTGCTCGTCGTCCTCGCGGGGGCAGTCGTCGGCGCCGGGGTGCTGGCCTTGTGGATTCTCGATGCGGGGTGGTTCGAGAAGATCGCCGGCACGCTGATCGGCGTCGGCATCATCGGCTTCTGTTACATCTTCCCGGCCCGGCAGTTCCTGAAGCGTTCGGGTGAAACCGCGCAGGAGCGAAGCCACACGATCCGGCGGATGATGCTCGCGGCGGCGCTGAGCGGCGTCCCGCTGTTGGCGACTTGGGGCGGCGTGATGTGGGTCTATAACTACGTCGATACGCTGACGACGAATCCGGATGCGCGGCCGATGACGCAAGCCGCGTCGGCGTTCGGTGCCGCGGTCGGATGCATCTTGGCCGCGTTGCTAGGGGATCGCATCGGTCGACGACCGGCGTACGCCATCTTGTGCGTTCTATCGGCGATCAGCCTGTACAGTTTCTACACCTTCAACACGCGCTTCGATTGGATCTTCGTACTCACGGCCGGGATTGTCGGAATGGTCACGGCGTCGTTCTACGGTTGGTTGCCGCTCTATTTGCCGGAGCTATTCCGGACGCGCGTGCGGGCGACGGGGCAGGGGTTCGGCTACAATTTCGGACGCATCCTCGCCGCGATCGGCTCTCTACAAACGGGGGCGCTGTTGAAAGCTTTCGGCGACGATTACGCGATGGCCTGCTCGGTCGCCGCCGGCGTGTATGTGATCGGCTTCGGATTGATCTGGTTCGCACCAGAAACAAAAGGGAAGCCGCTACCGGTGTGATTGGAATCAACCATGCTCGACTTCGCCGCCTTCACCGATCCGCAGAATCCGTTTCACCTCCATCACATGGGAGTGGCGCTGGATGAAGCCGCGATCGCCGAGGAGGAAGACGAAGTCCCCGTCGGCGCGGTGATCGTCTGCTTGGAGCGGCAAGAGATCATCGCCCAGGCTCACAACCAGCGCGAGCAATTGCGGGATCCGACCGCCCACGCGGAGATCGTGGCCATCACCCAAGCCGCGGCGGCGCTGAAATCATGGCGGCTCGAGAAGTGCATTCTCTATGTCACCTTAGAGCCGTGCCCCATGTGCGCCGGTGCGATCGTCCAAGCCCGTATACCGGTGGTCGTGTACGGTGCTGCCGACCCCAAGGCGGGAGCTTGCCATACGCTTTACCAGATCACCGATGACGCGCGTTTGAACCACCGCTGCCAAGTCGTGGCCGGGGTGGAGCGGGAGCGCTGCGCGGCTCTGCTCTCGGGCTTTTTCGCGAAGAAGCGGGCTTTGGGGAAAAAGTGACCCCTCCCCCGGCGGTACAATCGGTATGCCCGGTTCGGGGTTCTATCTCCGCGCGATCTTCCCGACAACGGAGCTATCACCCGGTCGATTCGGGATGGTATGCTGAGGGGAAGGTGGAAGCCCGGCCATTCGGAGTGCGCGCCATGCGGATGTTCTTCATACTGACGATCACGGTCATGGCGGCGTCATCGGTTTTAGCACAGCCGGTCTCGACCTATTCGCGCGCGTTGCCACCATCGAAGGACGCGCTCGACCGGCTGAACCTCAAAACCGAGTGGTCGGTCTACATTCCCGTCGCGGGGCAAGTGGACGGCCTCGCGAAGGTGCAGGTCCTCGACGAGCACCAGATCGCGGTGCAGACCAAGGCCGGGTTGCTCGTATTGATCGATCAGTCCACCGGCCGGCAGCAGTGGAAATACAAATACCCCGGGACGTTCAGCAGCGGCTTCGGCGTGGCCGTGAACTCGAAATACCTCTTCGCGGTCAACGTCGCCAAACTCTACTGCTTCCACCGCTACACCGGGTTGCTCGAGTTCGAATTCGATCTGCCCGAAGCCCCGGCCGCCAGCCCGGTGGCGGACGGCATGCAAGTCTATGTGTCGTTTTCGGGCTCTAAAATCATGGCGTTCCAATTGCCGTTGTCGCTCCAAATCGCGGGCGAATCGGTCGTCAGAAAGCCGGGCGATGCCGCCGCCGCCGCCGCCAAGATCACGCCCGACAACAGCAAGGTCCGCAATCCCGCCGATGTCATCGCCGACCGCTACTCGACCCGGACGAATCCACGGACGATCGCCGACGAGGAGTTCGACAAGCCGAGGTTCCCGCCCTCGTATTTCGAAACGAGCGAAGGCCTCGCGTCGGCGTACAACAAATCGCCTTCCATCGCGGCAATGCCGAGCATTTCGCACCCGACGTTGTTCACGCTCAACAAGGTCGAATCTCTTCAAATGCTGAAATCGATGAGGCAGCCGTACAAGCTCAACCCGGACCACCTGACCTACAACCAGTACTCGCCCTCGATCACGGTAATACCGCCGTCCATCGCCCGCGCCCACGAATTGTCCAACCTCCGGCCCGAAACGATTAAACCCCGGATGGCGTGGAGCGTGGGAACGCGGCAGAAGATCGTATTCGATCCCGTGCTTGTGGAGTCGCGTTCGCAAGTCACGGCGCCGCGTGTGTGGATCACCGAGAACGGAAAGAACTTCGTGGCCGTCTCGCAGAACACCGGCGCGGCGGAGGTTTCGGGGGCGTTCAACGACGATCCGACCGGGCCGCTGGTCGGACCGTTCGCCTACACCAAAGACGCTTTGCTCGGATTCGTCGCGCTCTCCGACGGGCAGGTCATGGCCATCGACCTCACCGGCGGTTCGGCGGGCTTGCCGCGCTACGAGTGGAAAGCCAACGTGGGCGGGTTTCTCAACCACGTCCCGCTCGCCGCCAAAGACGGCGTGTACGTCTCGGGGGATCACTCCGGGGTCGCCAAAATCGACGTGGCGTCGGGCGACGTGACGTGGCGTACGGAATCGAACGCGGATCTGGCGCTCGCCGTCAACAACGAACACGTCTATGTGCTGAGTCGGCGCGGGGATCTTCTGGTCTACGCCAAGGACCGCGTCCACGACGCCCAATCCAAGAGAGCGAAAGCGTTGACGAGCTTGGACGTCGCGAGTTTCAACGTGCCGATCCCGAACCCGACCAGCGATCGGATTCTGCTCGGGGCGGACAACGGCCTGCTGGTCTGTCTCCGCGATGCGAGCGCGAAGTACGCCAAGCCGAGCCGGATTGCCCCGCTCGAAAAACTGCCCGCCGCTGCGAAGCCCGAAGTCAAACCGGGTGACCCGGCGACTCCGATGCCCGTCCCCGCGCCGAAGAATTGATTGCGAGCCGCGTTCCTACTCGGCCTCGGATTATTTTTGCTGCTCCCCCTCGGCTTGCTGCTGGCGGAGCATCTCACCCCGCGGTCGCTCCGAATCGCATGGGACGATTCGCCGACGTCCGGCCGACTCTGGCTCAACACCTTCTCGCTGATGCTGATCGTCGTCGCGCTCGCGGTTCCGACCGGGACCGCGTTCGCGTTGTCGCTCGGTCGAGTGCGTATCGCGGGCCGCCGAGCGCTGGGCACCGCGGTTCTCGCGGGGCTGTTTATTCCTTTGCCCGTATGGGCCGTGGCTTGGCAAATCATTTTGGGCGAATGGTTGCCGCCGATGGCCCTCGAACCGGGCGGGGTCGCTTGGCGACCGTGGAAGCTCGGTTTGGTGCCAGCCGCGTGGATCCACGCCGTCGCGGCGGTGCCGTGGGTCGTCGCCATCGTTTGGCTCGTGCTCCGCACCACCGATCCGACGCTGGAGGAAGAGGCTCGTCAGACCGGCGGCCCGCGCGGTGTTTTCCGCTGGGTGATCCTGCCGAAGCTCGCGTGGGCGATGCTCTTCGCGGCGGTCGTGGTCGCGTTGCAGGCGGGCACCGAGATCGCCGTGACCGACGCGATGATGGTGCGCACCTTCGCCGAGGAAGTTTACACGCAGATGGTCGTGCGGAGTTCCGGGTTGGGCGAGGCCATCGCCGCGACGATCCCACTCTGGCTCGGCGGTGCGGCGGCATCGGCCGTCATCGCCCGCGTCGGCCTGCGACGCTTCCGATCCCCGGGTCAATCGCTCTCGATCCATTCGAACGGCGGTACCTGCGGGCGCTCATCGATCCTCGCGTGGCTCGCACTGGGCGTCTATTTCGGCTTGCCGTTCGGCGCGCTCGTTTGGAAGGCGGCGGGGGGCGGGGTGTTGCCCCAATTGAGCGCGGGTGAATTCGGGCGGAGGATCGAGAAAGTCGCCCGGACCGAGTGGCTCACTCTTCTCGACAGCATGGCGGCCGCGGCCGTGGCCGGTGGACTCACCGCCGGGTTGGCATGGCTCGCATGCGCATTGGCGATTCGCTCGCCGCGATACCGGGTTTGTCTGTTTGCGATCTGCGTCGTCTCGGTCGCCGTGCCCGGTCCGCTGGTCGGATTCGCGCTGAAAGAAACCATCGTCGAACTCGTATCCGCGGAGCGTGCGCTCTTGCGCCGACTCGAATTCGATCCCGAGTTCCCACCGCTTCGATCGCTGCTCTACGACCAGCCTTCGCCACTCCCGGGGATCTGGGTCTGCGCTTTGCGATTCTTCCCGCTGGCCTGCGGCATGATGGCCTTGGCGATGCACCGCATTCCGAAACCCCTGCTCGAATCCGCGCGGATCGAACGCGCGAGTTTCTCGTCGGCGTGGCGCTGGGTAATCGCCCCGCTCACGGTCCGGGCCTACTGGATCACCGCGGTGGCGGTCGCCGCGCTCGCCCTCGGCGAGGTGAGCGCGGGGAAGCTCGCCCAACCGCCGGCGCGGGGGGTGTTCATTCTCCGGCTGTTCGATCAAATGCACTACGGTGCGGAAAGCGCGGTCGCCGCATTCTGCCTATTGCAGTCGGCGGCGACTTGGGGAATACTATGGCTGCTCGTCGGGCTAAGACCGGAACGGACTCCGTGAACCTTCCATCGTGCGAAGACCACTCACCCGGAGGCTCTGACATGCCGAGCATCAGTTACACCTCGTCGGCGACCCCGTTCGGAGAAATGCTGTTGGCCGCGACGGACCGAGGGGTCGTCGCGCTGGGTTTCGGAAACACCGATGTCGAATCGGCCCTCTGGCTGACGGCCGGGTTCCCGGGCCGGGAACTGCAACGCGACGACGCGGGGCTGCACACGACGCTGGCCGCGGCGCTC
>JAYTBD010000156.1:0-2116 GCA_043737155.1 Fimbriiglobus sp.
CGCATCTTAGTTGTGGGCGGGTGGCCCGGCAAGACGGTTAACTTTCCGGGGCGCGGACCAATTCCAAGCTCAAAAACACATTGTCGAGCAAATCGAAGTCGCGATCCGAAGTCAGCAGTCGGGCGTCCGTCAACGCTGCGGTCGCCGCGATCCAAAGGTCGTTCTTGCCCATAGCTCGACCGCGTTCCAAACAGTAATTGTCGATCTCGGAATAAATGGAGATTTGTTCGGGCGAGTCGATGGGGACGGTTTGAAAAAAACCGAGCAGGAATTCCGTCCGGTCCCGTTTGTCAAGCCCCCAATTCCATTGTCGCGCGAGTGAGTGAACGGAGTTCGCCCGCCGTGACAATCGAAATCAGGGGTGTCGGTTCAACGACGAGTAACTGGTAATCTTCTCGAAGTTTCTCCCACATGACATCTTGTCGAACATTGTGAACGAGAATGTTGGTATCGAGAATCAGCAGCGGGCTCGCCATCAGGATAACTTCCGGAGGTCTTCGGTAACTTGCTCATCGGTTTCGTCTCCCGGACCGAAACCGCGGAAAACATCCGCCCATTTCACTCCCTCGGGCAGCGGCCGGGCCGGCCATGCCCGACTCAACGCTTTCTCCGCATCGATACGTTTCTGCTCGGGCGTGCGATAAGCCCAGCGCGAAACAAACGGCTCGGAATCCTCGTTCGCAGTATCGGCGGTGATCGGTTCGAGTTCGTTCATCACGGATCTCCTGAGTTCCCATTATTCTACCGAAGTCCATCCCGCTTCGCAGCGATTCCCATACTCTCCAAATCGCCCTTCGAGGATCGCTACCCGCGCGTCCCGCATCAATCGCAGGTAGTACGCCAAGTTGTGCAGGCTCAGCAGCGTCGGCCCGAGCATTTCCCCGGCGTTGAACAGATGGTGCAAATACGCCCGGCTGTAATGTCGGCAGCAGTCGCAATCGCAACCGGACATCAGCGGGGCGGGATCTCGCCGGTGCTTCGCATTCCGCAATTTCACGGGGCCGGTGTCGGTGAAGGCCAAAGCGTTGCGGCCGCTCCGGGTCGGCATCACGCAGTCGAACAGATCGATGCCGGCGGCGACCGCGATCAACAAATCTTGCGGCCGACCGACGCCCATGAGGTAGCGCGGTTTGTCCGATGGGAGCAATGCAGCGCAGGCGGGGAGGGCCGCGTGCATCTCTTCGGGCTTTTCGCCGACGCTGAAGCCGCCGAGGGCATAGCCGGGGAAATCCATCGGGATTAAGGCTTCGGCGCACTCGGTCCGTAGATCGACATTCAACCCGCCTTGGACGATGGCGAACTGGGCCTGCGTCGGATGCGTGTGATGCGCTCGGCAGCGCTCGGCCCAATGAATCGACCGGCGGATCGCATTGCGCATCACTTCGGGTGGGGCATCGGCCGGGGGGCACTCGTCGAGCACCATGGCGATGTCGCTGCCGAGGTTCTGCTGGATGTCGACCGCCTTCTCGGGGGTCAGTTCCAATAGCCGGCCGTCGAGGTGACTGCGGAAGGTCGCCCCGCGATCGGTGATCTCACGCTTCTCCGCGAGGCTGAAGACTTGGAAGCCGCCCGAATCGGTGAGGATCGGGTGCGGCCAATTCATGAAGGCGTGCAGCCCGCCGAGATCGCGGATCAGTTCGTCGCCGGGCCGCAGGGTGAGGTGGTAGGTGTTGCCGAGAATGATCTGCGCGCCGACGCCGCGGACCATCTCCGGCGTCAGCCCCTTCACGGTGGCCTGTGTGCCAACGGGCATGAAGATCGGCGTTTCAATTGCGCCGTGGGCGGTGGTCAGTCGGCCGGCCCGGGCGGCACCATCGGTGGCGAGGAGTTGGAAGTTCATAGTGAGGGATTGTAGGGGCACCCCTTGTGGGTGCCCTGACTTGGGAGCCATTACGAAGTTTGAATCGCGCGATAATGCTCGATGTGAACTGGGCATCCGGGGCAGGGCACCCACAAGGGGTGCCCCTACGATTTCTGAATGTGACCTACGAAATTGGGGATTCTCCCCCGCTCGACGGAACCCCGAACCTCGGATGGACTTCGGATCTCTCCGATTCGTCAGTTCCACACGGCATACGGTGCCACATGATCCAGATTGACGGCGGCGAAGGGGAAG
>JAYTBD010000157.1:0-2116 GCA_043737155.1 Fimbriiglobus sp.
TTGGAACGCCAACTCGAACGGCGCCTGAAGACGGCGAAGTCCCAGACCGAAGTCATCAAGGTCCGCAACGGCAAAGACGAATCCAACCTCAAGAACGGGATGAATCTCACCGTCCGGATCAACACCGTCAAGAACACCGTGGCCGAAGAAACCAAGCGCAGCGGCGAACGCCAATTCGAAGTCGAGTCTCTCCGGCAGGCCCAAAAGGCTCAATTGGCCGGCGGGTACGAAGCGTCGGTCATCACCCCGCCGCGCGAAGGCGGCAAAGTCGGCGCGGGCCTCATCAGTTGGCTCATCGCCGGGGGGATTCTCGGCACCCTCCTCGGCATGGGCCTCTCCGTGCTCGCCGAACTGACCGACAAGAGCTTCCGCTCCGCCGCGGAGATCCGCCAGCGACTCGGTGCGCCGGTCTTCGGTCACCTGCCGCCGATGAATTTGAAGCTCCCCCGCGACGCCGATGTGTCCGCGGATTACGACCCGTCGCTGGTGGTCGCACTGCGGCCGAAGTCGATGGACGCCGAGGCGTACCGCGGAGTGCGGGCCCAACTGCTGGTGATGACGCGCGACAAAGGACACCAGGTGATCCAGATCACCAGCCCCAACTCCGGCGACGGCAAATCGACGCTCGCGGCCAACCTCGCCATCTCCATCGCCCAAGCCGGCCAGAACGTCATCCTGCTCGATTGCGACTTCCGCAAGCCGCGCGTCCACAAGCTCTTCAACATCCACCGGCCAGAACTCGGGCTGGCCTCCGTCACCGACGGGCAAGCGGAACTGTCCGAGGCGATCCGCCACAGCGACATTGACCGCCTCGACCTGCTCCCTTGCGGCACCCGCCCGGCCAACCCCGCCGAACTGCTGTCGAGCCCCAAGTTCCAGCGAGTGCTCGCCGAACTGCGCGAGCGCTACGACTATGTGATCGTCGACAGCCCGCCGCTGCTCGCGGTGAGCGATCCGCGCGTCGTGGCCCAGCGCGTCGACGGCGTGCTGATGATCTTCAAAATCACCAAGAAGGCCCGCCCGCAGGCCGAGCGCGCCCGCGAACAACTCGCCGATATGGGCGCCAACCTGCTCGGCATCGTCGTCAACGGATCGAGCGGCCCCCGCGACCAAGCCGGCTACAGCTACCAGTACGCCTACGATTACGAGTACGCCCAGAGCTACACCGACGAGCTTGAGCGGTGACCGTTGGTCGGTGGCCCGTAAGATGGTAGTTGATCACTTACCACAGACCACCGACCACTATTCATGCTCCCCCTCGCCGATACCCACGTCCATTTGCTCGCCGGTCTCGACGACGGCCCCCGGACCGACGACGAAGCGGTGGCCATGTGCCGGATGCTCGTCGCCGAGGGGGCGCGTTCCGCCGCCGCGACGGCGCACTTGCACCCCGAGTTCCCGGAGAACACGCCGGAGCGGATCGTCGCCGCCACGGCTCGACTCGCGGAGCAACTCCGCGAGCACGCGATCCCACTCGCCATCGTTCCCACCGCCGAAATCATCCTGAGCGACGACCTCGCGGAGCGCTGGGAATCGGGGGCCATTCTTTCGGTGGGCAACTTCCGCAAGCATCTTCTCGTGGAGATGCCGCACGCGGGGGGGTTCTTCGATTATCGGCCGGCCGCGGAGGCGTTGAAACCGTTCGGTATCCGGATCATCGTGGCCCACGCCGAGCGCTACGAGCCGCTGCTGCACGATCCCGCGCTGGCGGTGCAATGGATCGCCGCGGGGTGCTTGATGCAGTTCACGGCCGAGGCGATTGCCGATCCGCCGGGGAACGACGAACCGGCGATGAAGCTCTGGGCGCAGCGCGGGCTGGTCCACCTACTCGGCTCGGACGGGCACCGCATCGACCGCCGCAAACCCGAATTGCAGGCCGGCTTCACCCGGTTGAAGAAGTGGATGGGCGCCGCCGCGGCCGAGCGGGTTGGCAGTATCTGGGGCACCGCCGCGCTGCAGGGACTGCCGGTGAATCCCCCGCCGCCGAAGGCGCCAACGACGAGTTGGTTCGGGAGATTATTCGGCGGGTGAGGCAATCCCGAAACAACTTCCCTTTGCGCGATGCCCGAGCCGGGTTGCGTGAGCGCCCGGAGTTCGGAAATCTCCGGGCGCTCAC
>JAYTBD010000158.1:0-5336 GCA_043737155.1 Fimbriiglobus sp.
TCAGTGGAGTTTCGGTGCATCCGGTCGCCGGTGCAAATGGATTGCTCGATCTGCCGGCAGTTCAACGCGGTCTCCGACCGAACGACATTCACAGTCCGCACACGCGGCTCGTCTGGTTGGAGAACACCCATAACCGCGGGGGCGGGACGGTCCAGTCTCTCGAATCGATCATTTCGATTTCCGGATGGGCACGGGAGCAAAGGCTGGCTTTGCATCTCGACGGCGCCCGGCTCTGGAATGCGGTCGTCGCGTCGGGTGTCCCAGCGAAATCTTGGGCCGCTCACTTCGACACCGTCACCG
This sequence comes from Fimbriiglobus sp., assembly GCA_043737155.1. Taxonomy (GTDB): domain Bacteria; phylum Planctomycetota; class Planctomycetia; order Gemmatales; family Gemmataceae; genus JALHQU01. The sequence goes on from JAYTBD010000158.1 coordinate 301, forward strand.
TTTGCTTCAGCAAGGGCCTCGGGGCGCCGGTCGGTTCGGCGCTGGCCGGCTCAGAGGAAGTGATCGGCCGCGCCCGGCGGTATCGCAAGCTTTTCGGCGGGGCGATGCGGCAAGCCGGGTTCCTCGCCGCCGCCTGCATCTACACGATGGACCACCACATCGAGCGATTGCAGGAGGATCACGAAAATGCCCTCCTGATCGCCGAGGCTGTTCGGGCGGTGAATGGGTTGAAGCTCGTGCCGGAACGGGTCGAAACCAATCTCGTTTGGTTCGAGGTCGATGGGGAGCGTTTCAAAACGCCGCAAGATGTCACATCGATATTGAAAGATCGCGGAATACTCATGTCCGCGCTCGGCGATACGACGGTGCGGGCTTGCACCCACTACGGTGTGAGTCGGGAAGATTGCGAGCGGGCGGCCGAAGCGATCCGCACCTTGTAGGTGCCCGGAGTTCGCAAGGCACAGGGATTGCAATGTTCCGCACTTCTTGAGCGACCGTCACCGGGTATCCGGTTCCGGGCACCCACAAGGGGTGCCCCTACCGGAAATGCCAAATTCAGAAGGTGCACCCCACCTTACAACGCACATTCCCATCCCTTCGCGGACCGGCTACAATATTCCAATGCCGTTCACCCGGATCTTTGGAACTCATCATGACGATGCTCGTCCGCTTCGGAGTTTGCTTGGCGCTCGCCGGGATGTTCGCGTTTTCCGGCCGCGCCGAGGACGCCCCGACCGATCCGATCCCCGGTTTGCTCGCCACGGCCAAGGCGCAATTCAAAGACATCCAAGTCGAGACGCTGCCGAACGGGTTGAAGGTGTTCCTGCTGCCCGTCAAAGGGGCGCCGGTCGTCACAACGATGGTGGCTTACAAAGTCGGCTCCGGCGATGAAGACAAAGATCAAACCGGATTGTCGCACTACCTCGAACACCTGCTGTTCAAAGGCACCGACAAATTGAAGCCGGGCGACATCGACCGCATGACCCAGCGCAACGGCGGGCGCAACAACGCCTACACCAGCGAAGATATGACCGTCTACCATTTCGATTTCGCGGCCGACCGTTGGAAGCAGGGTTTGGAAGTGGAAGCGGATCGGATGCGGCAAACGCGCATCGACGAGAAGCACGAATTCCAGCAGGAAAAAGGGGCGGTGATCGCGGAATTGAAGGGCGGCGAAGATCAGCCGTGGGACTTGGAATACAAGGCGATCCTGCCGCTGCTGTATCCGAAAGATGCGCCGTACGCGCACCCGGTGATCGGCGAAGAAAAGCACGTCGGCGCCGCCACGGCGGAGATCATCCTGCGGCATTACAACAAGTGGTATCACCCGAACAACGCATCGGTCGTCATCGCCGGCGGGTTCGACCCGGAGGAGGCTTTGGAACTGGTGACCAAGCTGTTCGGCAAGATCCCCAAGTCCGACTTGCCGGAGCGCAAACCGGCGCCGAAGCCGAGCATCCGCGAGACGATGGTTCGAAAAGAGTTTACGAGCAAGTTCGACGTGGCCCGCTGCATGATCGGCTTCAACAGCGTCAAAATCGGCGACCACGAGGATTATGTATTCGACGTCCTCACCACGGTGCTCAGCGCCGGCAAGACGTCCCGTTTGCACAAGCGGCTGGTCGAAGCGGAGTTGCTCGCCAACGCCGTGGACAGCGGCAACAACGCCGGGCGCTACCCAGGCTGGTTCGCGGTGCAATTGGAGATGCTCAAAGGAAAAGACCGCGCCAAAGCCGAGAAGATCGTGTTTGAAGAACTCACCAAGATCGCCGAGAAACCGATTGCCGCCGACGAATTGAAGCGCGTCCGTCGGCAGATGCTGGCGTCGTTCATATTCAGCCGGGAGAGCGTCCACAACCTCGCCGATATCGTCTCGAAGACGGTGACGAACGACAGCATCGATTATCTGAAGACGTACCTCGACAAGGTTATGGCCGTGACGCCCGATGAGATTCAGAAGGCGGCGAAGAAGCTGTTGAACCCGTCTCAAGCGGTTGTGGTTTGGTCGGTCCCCGAAGACGATCCACAACCGGCGCGCGGGACCGAGAAGAAAGAAGCTCCGACACATAAGCACGGTCGCTCTGCGAAGAAAGATCCGGCCCCCGGTGGCAATGCCGATTTCTCCTTCAAGGACGTCAAGCGGGTCGTGCTCAAGAACGGCCTCGTGCTGCTGATGTTGGAGAACCGTCGCTTGCCGATTATCGCGGTGGAAGCCCATGTCGCGGAGGTCCGCCTGCGCGAACAGAAGGGGCAATCGGGGATCGCGGCGCTCGTGGGCGAAATGCTCGAAGAAGGTACCGCCGATCACACCCACGAGCAAGTGTCGAGCATCATCGAAAGCACGGGCGGCAGTATGTCCTTCCGCTCCGGCGGCGGCTCGTTGAAGGTGCTCGCGCCCGATATCCGAGTCGGCTTGGGCTTGTTCCTCGAGTGCCTGAGCCGCCCGGCGTTTCCGATCGACAGTTTGACACGCAAACGGGACCAATTGCTGTCGACCATCGCCGATGTGGAGACGCAGCCGCAAAACCGCTCCAAAACGATGCTCGACAAAGCGATTTACGGCGATCACCCCTACGGCCGGTCGCCCTACGGCGAGCGCGGCATCGTCGAGAAGCTCCGCAGCCAAGATCTGAAAGATTTCCACGCCGCCCATTACGCACCGAATCGAACGACGCTCGTCATTGTCGGCGATTTCGATTCGACCGCGATGGCGAAGTCGGTCGAGACGATGACCGCCGATTGGAAAGCGGTGCCGAAAGACGAATTAAAACTGCCCGAGATTCCCAAGGCCGGCGACCCCGGCGAAAAGATTTTCTCCGACCCGCAAGCGTCGCAGACCCACGTCTACATCGGCCACCTCGGCGTCACCCGCGATCACCCGGATTACTACACGCTGCTCGTCATGGACAACGTCCTCGGCACCGGCCCCGGCTTCACCGACCGGCTATCCGCGAATCTCCGGGATCGCCAAGGTTTGGCTTACACGGTCAACGCCACCATCTCGAACAGCGCCGGGGAACAACCGGGCGAGTTCGTCGGTTACATCGGCACCTTCGCGGACAAGTACACGTGGGTGCGCGAAGGATTCCTGAAGGAGGTGAACCGCATCCGCGACGAGAAAGCCACCGAGCAGGAAGTCGAGGACGCCAAGAAGTATCTGCTCGGCAGTTTGCCTTTCCGTTTCACGACGAACGAAGGCGTGGCTTCGCAACTTTTGACGGCGGAGCGGTATAAGCTCGGGTTCGACTTTTTGGAAACGTACCGCAAGAAAGTCGGCGCGGTGACCGTCGAGGACGTGCAAGCCGCGGCGAAGAAGCATTTGGACCCGAAGAAGTTGACCATCGTCGCGGTCGGACCGATCGACAAGCTCGGCAAGGCGCTGCCGAAGGACAAGTAACTCACTTCCGCGGCTCATCGTCCCGAAAAGGACTTCCGAAGTCGAAGCGGAACTCCGGAGGTCGACGGGGGTGACTCGGCGAACGGGCGGTCGGTTAGAAACGTAGAAACAGCACGCTCTGCCATCCGGGATCGGCCATGAACTCGAATTTGAAAATCCTGCTCGCGGTGGCGGCCCTCGTGCTCGGCGTGTTCGGGGTCACTGTGATCTCGAATTACACCAACCGCGAAACGTCGGTCGCCGATAGACCGGTAGACAATCCGCAAGAAACCCAATCCACCAACGAGGCGGTCCGTTCCTACGGGACGACACAAATCGTCTACGACCCAACGAGCGAGCACCGGGCCCATCGGGAGTTCCCCGGGTATTTCGAAGTCAACGACGAAGAGCACCCCGTCACCTTCTGGGTGCAAAACATCAACCCGGTGCCCGTCAGCGTTTCGGCCGTGAGCCGGAGTTGCAACGCCTGCACCAGCGTCCGCTTCGCCGTATTTCCCTCCGCACTACAGAATTCCGAGCGAGCCTCTGCGGAATGGGGCGCCCTCGGCGTCGCCGGCGCGCAGGCGATACCCTTCGCCGATTTGGTACACCGGCTCCGCACCTATCCGAAAGGCGAGTGGAAGACCCTCGATTTCGATCAGCCGGGGGTATCCCAGACCATCCCCGCAGCAGGGGCGGACGGGGCGCCGGTGTGGGTCGCCTTACAATTGAATTTCAAAGTTCGACAGCTCGGCGTCAAATCCCTCGAAGCGGTGCTCGGTTTCAAAACGCCCGATCAGACGACGACCATGAATTCGAAGTTCGGCGTCGGTTTCATAGGCGTACCTCGCTTTGAAGTCGTCCCCGTTTCTCTGGACTTCCGAGAAATGGGCGAGAATGTCTTGGGCAAAACGGAGGAGATCCTTTACCTTTCGGCGACTGTACCGCAAGACAAACTCTCGCCGCCGAGATGCATAGCGGGGGGCGAACACTTTCTGAGTTTCTCGCCGCCGGTGCCGCTCACGCCGTTCGAGTTGGAAGTGTTGGTCGTCAAGCGCTCCAGGCCCGAAGTCGCGGCCCAAGTTCTCGGCGGGTACAAGGTCGCGGTCACGCTGCACCGCAAGAACACCGACCCGAAAAGCGGGCCGACGGAACTCGACATCGGCCCGCTGGCGAAGACGTTCACAGTCTTCGGGGCGACCGATTCCGAAAGCCAAGCCGTACCGGTGAAGGCGAATGTCACCGGTCTGGTCGCCCTCGACGGCGGCGCTACGCTCGACCTCGGTTCGTTCCCCGCCCGCGAAGCGATGGCCAAGTCATTCTCTCTCCGCAGCGATCGGCAGGATCTCGATCTCGAAGTGGCGACGGGGTTGACGGAACCGAAAGTTTTGCAAATCGAACTCGCCCCGCCCATCAACGAAGACGGTCGCCGCTATTGGTCACTGAAAATCCGCATCGCGGCCAATGCGACGACGGGCGAACTCGACGCCGAAAGCGCGGTGGTCCTGCGGGCGAAGGGATCGGGCCAGCTCATCCGATTGCCGATCAAAGGTCGGGGCTTCCTGCGGTAAGCTGGACTCGCGTAGAAGTCGCATTCGCGGTAGTTTTGCGGGTCTGTTTTCGAGCTACGGGGGATACGGGATGTCGAGGCAGCACCGAT
>JAYTBD010000159.1:0-5335 GCA_043737155.1 Fimbriiglobus sp.
CGGCCGTCGCCGAGTTCCTTCGCTACGAACTCATCGACGAGGACTTCCACACCGAACCGCTTGGTGAGGCCCTCCAGGCGTGCGGCGCGGTTCACGGTCGGGCCGAAGACGTCGATTTTGTCCATGTCGTAGTTGCCGAGCTTGCCGACGAGCGCCGGGCCGTGCGTGAGGCCGATACCGATACGCAGTTTTGCGAGAAGCGAATTCGGCTTTTTGCGGAGTCGGTCGAAGTTGCGGCGAATCGCGAGTGCGGCGCGTGCGGCTTGCCGAACCTGGCTCGCGGGGGCCAACTCGTCCGGCCAACCCCAGAAGCCCATTACCGCATCGCCGATGAATCCGCCGATGACGCCATCGTTATCGACGATGGCCTGGCTCATCTGCTCGAGCGCTTCCTTGAAGACGTTATCCCACTGCGATTTCAGGTCGTTCTTGCCTTCGTCGGCGACGCCACACGAGCCGCGCAGATCGCAAAAGATCACCGTAACATCGAGCTTCCGTGGCGCGAGTTTCTGCGCGTAATCGGGGCGATTCATCAGTCCCCGTACCGGCCCCGGTAAGAACCGGCGCATCTCGCGGTAACGGGCATCGTCGCGGGTGACGCGGTTCAGCGCGGCGTACAATTTCGCGAACAGCAGCACGACTTTTTGCGCCTGAGCAATACCCGGATCGGTCGCGGGGTCGATGGCACGCGATGGGTCCAACAGCGGGGCGGAGACGTACAGAACGATGGCATCTTCACCGGGATTGCGCGACGGCACGGGGGCACAGACCGCCCAACCTGGCATTGAAGTGGTGGACATCATCCCCGTCGTGCTAAGGCCCGGCGGCCGCACCATCGAGGCATTATCGTTCCGCCACACGCCCGCCAGAACGCCACCGGTGGGGCCGACTTTCGTAATCGCATCGCGGACGAACGTGCGGCTAAATCGCGGGATAATCTCTTTGCCGCGCGGCTTGGGATCGCCCGTGCCGATGGGCGGCACATCGACGACATCCGCGGCCGCGCCATCGCACGGCACCGCACGACGCACCGCTTGCCGGAAGAGATCGTCGAGCTTTTCCGAAGATGTGGCAGGGTCGAAACGGTCGACGATATCGAGTAAGCCCGCAATCACGCGGTCCGAATCGACGAGCGGCGTTTTCAGGACTTCTTCTTCGGAACGCACGACTTCCGTAGCCCGATTGCCCTCGCGGCCTCGCGGTTTGAGCGGGGCGGTTAACTCGGGCGGGATCGATGCATCCCACTCGTTCGACAACGGGTGAGCGGCCACAGCGGTGAAAAGGAAGCGAGCAATCCGGAACGATTCGCCCGGTTTGATGCGGATTTCATCGGGTGCGGCTTTGCCATCGGCAGTGAGCAAGCCGTTCGTCGTCGGCGGGATCATTCGCCGCGCAACGGTAAGGTGTGTGCCATCCCAGTGGAACGAAGCATGCCAGCCGCGTGAACTGAGATTACGCGACTCCAACTCCGGAACCCCCGGCACCGCGAGGCCCCAAGTGGTAAGTCCACCCTGGCCATCGTCCGTACCCGCAATGCGGGCGAGCGTGGCTTTGGCGTCGCGTTCGAGAGTTTGAACCCAAATCGGTGGGGCACCCGCCGCCGCCGCAACCAATCGGGCTTCGACCTTAACCATCCATCGCCCCCGCATCTGGCCGCACGACGACGAAAACGGATCGTATTGACACTTGCGCAAATGATACGAGCGAAGCGACGCGCGCACAAGACATACAGAAACCATGGCGATGCCCGCGGTCGCTTGCGAGCCGATTCCCCGCAAGGGGTCGGGTGACGCGGATCGAGTGACGGATCGACGTAAGTCAGAATTGCGGACGCTCAAAAACCGGTTTTCGGGTGTTTTTCGGGTTTCGAGACCGCGAATCGCCGGTCCGTTCTCCGTACCACGCACCCGCGTCGTGGGTTGCGTCGAGTGCCGTCGATTCGCACCCGCGCAAATGGCGACCGTTTCGCGTCGCGATGCGACCGTTCTGCGTCACGACGCGACACTTTCGCGTCACGATGGCACACTTTCGCGTGCGTTCGCGCACGTCGCAAAAGTCGACTTACGTCGGATCGCCTGCGATTTTTTGACTGCTGGTTTTCGTGAGGGTGTGCCCGAAACTTTCGCTACGGGCGATCACTTCGCCACTCGCAGCCTTGGGGCCACATCCGGGCACTTCGCGCGCTCGGCCCGCCACTTCTTGGCTGCGTCAGGGTCGTTGGTGCGTTACTCTTTTTTTGAGGGTTGCGTCGGGTCCGTCTTCTTCGGCGGTAGTAACTTTTTCTCCAACTCTGCGACCAGCTTTTTGAAGTCCTCCCGCTCCCGCAGCGGGTCGAGGTCGGTGTCCTTCTTCATGTGCGCGGCGTCCTTATAGCCCGCCTGCACGGCCTTCTGTAGCCACTGCATCGCCCGGTCGGCGTCGTCTTTGGCGAGCTTTGCGGCGTCCGCCCCCGGAGTCTTGGCCTGGACGCCGGCGGTGACGGCCCGGAAGCGGGCGGCGATATACAGGCTGAGGGCGTCCGTGTGGTTCCGCTTCTCCCACATTTCGGCCGTCGCCCGGCAGCCGGCGACATCGCCGGTTTTGTGGAATTGCGTTCCGCGGAGCATCAAGGCAACCGGGATGAGGCGGGGATCCACGGCGGGACTGGTGCGGGCCTTGGCGAGAAACTCGTCGAGGAGCGGAAGCGCCTCGGCACCGCGATCGAGTTGGATCAGGGAAATGGCCAGGTTGTGCATGCTCCTGAGCGTGTCCGGGTGGTCTTTGGGCAGCACCCGCTTCCGGATCGCCAGCACCTCCTCGAACAGCGCGAGGGCGTCGGCGGGGCGGTTCAGCGCCGCGTAGCTGTTGGCCAGGTTGTTCATGCTCGTGAGCGTGTCCGGGTGGTCCGGGGGCAGCACCCGCTTCATGATCGCCGGCACCTCCTCGCGCAGCGCGAGGGCGTCGGCGGGGCGGTTCAGGGCCTCGAAGCTGGAGGCCAGGTTGTTCATGCTCGCCAGCGTGTCCGGGTGGCCTTTGGGCAGCACCCGCTTCTGGATCGCCAGCACCTCCTCGCACAGCGCGAGGGCGTCGGCCGGGCGGTTCAGGTCCGCGTAGCTGCTGGCCAGGTTCATCATGCTCGCCAGCGTGTGCGGGTGGTCTTTGGACAGCACCCGCTTCTGGATCGCCAGCACCTCCTCGCGCAGCGTGAGGGCGTCGGCGGGGCGGCCCAGCGCCGCGTAGCTGGAGGCCAGGTTGCTCATGCTGCTGAGCGTGTTCGAATGTTCCGGGCCGCGATGACGGGTAAAGAGCGCCCGTGCCCGATCGAACTGGTCGCGTGCCCGCTCGTACTCCGCGAGACGGAGAAACGTGATGCCCAGCGCCCGCCGCAGCCGAGCCTCGACCAACGGCTGTTCGGCGAACCCCTTCTCGAGGGCCGGCACGCTCGCTGCGATTGCGTCCCGCAGAGTCACGCCCACGCCGAGCCCGCCGTCTTGGCCCTTTGGACGGGCGGCGGCGAACACCTTGTCCTCAAAGAACGTCGCCACCGCGTTCGCCTCGGCCTCTTTGGCCAAAGCCTCGACCTTCGCGGCGTCGACCTTGTTCCGCTCGGCTTCGACTTCCTTCGTCCTGGCGGTCGCGGTCGCCTCGGCTTCTCTCGCTCGTTTTTCTTCGGCCAGGGTCAACACTAATTGGTTTGCGGTCGCTTGCTCCGCATCGGTCGCTCGCTTCGCCAGCAGCAACGACGCCCCCACGCCCGCCGACAGCACCGCGAACACCGCGGCCGCACTCCACGTCAGCACCCGTCGCCGCGTGTCCGAGCGGGCTTTACCGATCTCGGCTTGCTTCGCGCGCTCGTCGGCGGCGGCTCGGAGTTTCGCGACTTCGTTTGCGACTTCGGTGCCGTTGGCGGGGCGGTCGGCCGGCTCCGCGGACAGACATCGTTTCGCGAGCGCGGTCCACTCGGGTTCGGCCCCGCACGAATCGAGTCGCGCGAAGGCGTCGCCGAGTTTGCCCTGCGCCGCGAGCTGCCGCGTGCTTTCGGCACTGCCGCCGTTGAACGGCGGCTGGCCGGTGAGCATCGTGCACAGGATCGCGCCGAGGCCGAAGACATCGGAGCGCGCGTCGATCTTGTCGATTGCGCCGATCGCCTGTTCGGGCGGCATGTACGCGGGCGTGCCCATGTAGTCGCCGAACCGGGTGTCGCTGTCGGAGTCGCGGGCGGATCGGATGTGCGTCTCGGTGGAGGTTGTAAGACCTTGCTCGCGCTGCGGGCTGGCATGCGTATCCAGGACTTTCGCAAGGCCCCAGTCCATGACTTGGACTTCGCCGAAGGCACCGACCATGATGTTCGCGGGCTTTAAGTCGCGGTGGATGACGTGCCGCGAATGCGCGTAGCCGAGCGCGAACGCGATTGCTTCGAACGTGGCGATAAAGTTGGTGCGTCGGGCGTCGGGGCGCTTCAGGAGCGCGTCGAGCGTCTCGCCCTTGATGAGCTTCATGGCAATGAACGGGCGGTCGTTCGCCATCGTGCCGACTTCGTGGATGGCCGGGATGCCAGGATGCTGGAGTTGTGCCGTGATGCGGGCTTCTTCGACGAATCGCTTCGCCTCGGCGCTGTCCGCCGCAAAGTGTGGTTGCAACACTTTGATCGCGATGTCGCGGTCGAGCGCGACGTCCCGCGCGCGGTAGACGATGCCCATCCCCCCTTGGCCGACGATTTCATGTTTCTCGTAGCCGTCGGGGAACAGCTCGGGCGCGGAACGCAGCGCCGACACGCGCTCCTGCTCCGGCGTCGCCGCCTGGGTACGTTCCGAATCGGGAATGGGCAGGCTCATGGCGAAACTCCGATGGGTGATTGACATCAGTGTAACAAATTCGCGATCCGATGCGATCCCGCACGAATACGACCAGTCAAAAAGTGAAGGCGAACCGACTCGCGTCGAAAAAAGTATAACACCCACAGGAGGAACGAACATGGCGTACCGAATTCTCGCGGCGATACTGTTACTGGCCGGGGGCACGATGGCGTTTGCCGACGAAGGAATGTGGCTGCTCAGCGATCCGCCGCGGAAGGCGCTGCAGGCGAAGTACGATTTCACGCTCGACGACGCGTGGCTCGAACGCGCGATGAAAGCCTCGGTCCGCTTCAACAACGGCGGCTCCGGCGGGTTCGTCTCGGCGAACGGGTTGATCGTGACGAACCACCACATTGCCGCCGACGCACTTCAAAAACTCAGCACGCCGACGAGCGACCTGTTCCGCGATGGCTTCTCCGCGAAGGTGCGAGCCGACGAGAGGAAGTGCCCCGATCTCGAACTCAACGTCTTGCAGTCGATACAAGATGTGACGGCACGAG
>JAYTBD010000160.1:0-2111 GCA_043737155.1 Fimbriiglobus sp.
TCATCGGCGATACCCCACAGCATTTGGCGTACGCCGGGGAAGCGACGACCGTGGAAATCGGCGATGGGAATGTGTTCCGGGAGCACGTCACGGTTCACCGCGGGATGCCGGCGACGGGCAAGACCGTCGTCGGGAATAAGAACTTTCTGATGGCCGGGAGCCACGTCGCCCACGATTGCCGGGTGGGCCACGGCTGCATCTTCGCGAACTGCGCCGTCATCGGCGGGCACGTCGAAATCGGTGACGGGGCGTTCTTGTCGGGAAACACCGCCGTGCACCAGTTCTGCCGCGTCGGCCGGTTGGCGATGCTCTCGGGCACCTCCGCCGTGAGTCAGGATCTGCCGCCGTTTTGGATCGTCCAAGAGATCAACATCGTCCACGGGATCAACGTTGTCGGTATGCGTCGGGCGGGTATTCCAAATGCGGAGATTCAAGCCGTGCGGCGGGCGTTCAAGACCATCAACCGGAGCGGGCTGACGATCACCGCGGCGGTCGCGCTAGTCGAAGCCGAGGATGGCGAACTCCCGGCCGTGCGCGAACTCATCGAGTTCATCCGCACTTCGAAGCGCGGCATCGTCACAGGCCGGGCCGGGCGGGGCGCAGATGAGTAGTTGGCAACGCTGGTTCGCGATTCCCCTGTCGACCCGTTTGGCTATCTGCGTCTGGTTCATCCTTCTCGCGGGGGTGCTCGGCCGCGTCGCCGTGGACCGGACCACGGCGCAATCGGTCGTGCCGATTTACATGCTCGGCGGCGAGCGCTGGTGGAATTCGGAACCGCTGTACGGCCCGCCGCCCGGGACGATGGACGTGTTCCGCAACCCGCCCGGCTTCGCCGCGCTATTCGCCCCGCTGTCCCAACTCCCGCCTCGAGTCGTCGGACTCGGCTGGCGCATCTTCGGCATCACGCTGTTCATCCTCGGTCTGCGGCGTTTCCTCGCCGCTGTCAACCCGGTGTCACTCAGTCCGCGCGCGGAGGCGACCGTCTGGATCATCGCGGCGTTCGTCGTGCTGCCGGCGTTCAACAACGGCCAAGTGAACTTGCCGCTGGTCACGGGCTGTCTGCTCGGCACTGCGGCCGCGGCGCGCAGATTCTGGTGGCAGGCGTCCGGTTGGACGATGTTCGCGGTTTGGTTGAAAGGGTATCCGATCGCGCTGACGGGGCTGCTGGTGCTGCTCGCCCCGACGCGACTGGGATGGCGGATGCCGCTGGCGCTGGCCGCGTTCTTGGCGTGGCCATACGCCATCCGCGATTCGAATTACATCGGCGAACAGACCGAAGCCTTCCTCGCGGCTTCCAAACAGGACGACCGCAGCGATGCCCCCCTCGGCCGGACGATGAAAGGTTGGACCTACCTCGTCCGCGTGACGACGGATGAAAGCGTGCCGACGGCCGGGTTGCAACTCGTCGCGGTGTTAGCGGGGTCGCTTCTCGCAGGAGTGATCATCCGCGCGAGATTGCGAGACGGCGCGACGCCGGAACTCTTCGGCTTCACGCTCTGCCTCGCCCTGCTTTGGATGGTGCTCTTCGGCCCGGCCACGGAGTGGAACACCTATTCCATCGTCGCCCCCGTCGGCTGGTTGCTCGTCGCGCCGGGCGTGTCGCGTCGGGGTCGGATCGTCGTCGGTATCGGGATCGGGTTGCTCATCGTCTCCGTGCTGCGTGGGGCTTTCCCCAACCATCCGGACATCACGTTGCAGTCCGTCCAGCCGATCGGCGCCCTGTTGATGCTCGGCGTGGGAGTCCGGGTCTGTGCCGACAGTCATCGGAGATTCTCGTAGGTCACACTTTGCGTGACAACAGGCGTACCATCCCCCTTGCTGCGCGTGCCCTCACGCTGCTATAACCCCGTGCATGAGCGACCCCCACGCCGAACTGGCCCTCGCGCGCATGCGCATCGAGCAACTGGAAGCCGCGCTGAGCCGGCGGACGGAACTGCTGGAGCAGCGCACGGCGGCGCTCGCGAACATCCAAGCGGGCAAAGCCTTCAAGTTCGCGAACACCGTGCAGAAGCTGACGACCCGCTTCTTCCCGCTGCACACCCGCCGTCGGGCGATGCTGCGATCCTCGTTGAAAATGGCTACCGGTGCGGCCGGGTGGGCGATGGGCAAAC
>JAYTBD010000161.1:0-2109 GCA_043737155.1 Fimbriiglobus sp.
CGCGCCAGCGACGGCTACGCGCCGGGTCACGTCCGAGCCTAACAATCTGATATTACCCGATCGTAGCCGTCGCTGGCGCGTCCGGCTAACAACTCCCGCTGCCACTTCTACCCCCGCGTCATCGCCGCCGGGGCGACCCCCTCGAAGCGCTGGTTCTCGTCGAACAACCCGGCGAAGGCCGCATCCGTGAGGTAATTGGCGCGGCGGTGGCGGCCGATGCCGGTGTCGGCGAACGACACGGCCATCTCGCCGTGGGGGATGCGCGTGAGATCCTTCGATTCCTCGCCGAGGACTTCCATCCACGCGGTGCGGGCGGTGCCGTGCTTCGGCAGCCCGAAAATCTGCATGGCGGCGCTGTTGCTCACCATCGTCGTCCAATCGTTCGGGTAAAGTTGTCGCAACTGCCCGAGGTCCTGCCAGAAGGTCCAACACTGCAAGCCGTAACCGCGGAGCAGCGTCATGGCCGTGCGAAGCAAGGGCATCGCGCCGAGTTGGGCCGCTTCGTCCACGAGGAAGAGGGTCCGCAAGTGCGGTAACTTCTTGCGGCGGAGCACTGTGGAAAGTAGCGTCGCGACCCACGCCCGCAGCACGGCCCGGTGGCTCTCGAGCTTCTCGGGTGGAATCACGAGGTAAATGGTTACCGGATCACCGGCGAGCAAGGATTCGAGTTGGAACGTCGATTTCTCCAACGACTTCGCCACCACGGCGCTGCCCAAGCACTTCATGTACGTACACGCCGTGGTGCGGATGCACGGCCGGGTTTTGTCCGATGGGGCCGAGAGGTACGCCACGAACTCATCGCGGGCCAGCGGATTCAACACTTCCTTTTTGTCGAGCAGCACCGCCAAGTGATAATCGAGGTCGTCCATGTAAAGCAGCCGGCGCAGCGCGCTCGGATTGCGGTCGCTCGCAGGCTCCGCCGTGGCCAAGTGGGCGATCAACCCGGCGGTCAGCCCGCGGCCGGTGTCGTCCCAGTAGCGGTCGGTGCTGAAACTGTGATCGACCGCGAATTGCGTCGCCAACATTTCCGCATCGGACTCGGGATCGGCCCCCGGCAAGCGGAATAAGTCGAAGGGATTGAGCGCGTCGGTTTTGTCGGTCACCAAGCCGAACGGATCGAGGATGACGACCTTCTGGCCCATCTGCCGGCGGCGCCGTGCCGTCACTTGGCTGAGTTCGCCCTTGATGTCGATGGCGATCACCGAGCCGGGGTAGGTCAGCAGATTCGGGATGATGACGCTGACACCCTTCCCGGCCCCCGTGGGGGCGATGGTCATCAGGTGACCGTCGCCTTCGTAAAGCAGCGGGTCGAATTGCTCGGGGGTCGGTTCCGCGGCCAGCGTGGCCGTATGAAAGCCGGGGGCGGGCCGGGGTGGGACGCCTTTCCAGCCGAGATACAGGCTGCGGGCGGGCCAATCGAGTGAACCGGAGTCGTTGGGGGGTTTGCGTTTGCGGCGGGCGGGCTTCGCGGCAGGGGTACGGGGGGGCACGGTCATCGCATCTCCGCGCTGGAATGACGGACAATCATAAAGTAGGGCCGGATCGGCTCCGCCGATCCGGGCACTCCATCATACGCAAATCGCGGCGGGACGTTGAAAATGAAACGCGACCGAAAAGTGGCTCCCTGCACCCATCTCGACGCATTCGACAATGCTCGGGCGAATCGGTGTCACGACCGCGCAGTTGCTCCACGGCCGATGTGATCGACGGCCGCTGCGCCAACAGCCGATCGCCCCCACTCCCCTTCCTGCGCACTCCCCCTTCCCGTATCATGAGTTTGGGCGCAACCCTGCGCCGAACTCTCCGAATGATCATCGCGAAAAGGGCAGGTTGCTATGGGTGTGTCGAGCCAGCAGGCCCCCGCCGAAATGAGCGGGGCGGATATCCTCGTCCAAAGTTTGATCCGCCACGGCGTCGACGTCGTCTTCGCCTACCCGGGCGGGGCGAGCATGCCGATCCACCAATCGCTCACCAAAGTCACCGACAAACTCCGCACCATCCTCCCGCGCCACGAGCAGGGCGGCGGATTCATGGCCCACGGCTACGCCCGCACCACGGGCAAAGTCGGCGTCTGCATGAGCACCTCCGGCCCCGGCGCCACCAACTTCG
>JAYTBD010000162.1:0-2109 GCA_043737155.1 Fimbriiglobus sp.
GGTTTTCTCGTTGATTCATCCCTATCATCCCTGCATGACCTCCGCCATCTCCGTCCGCGATCTCGTCAAAACCTACCCGGGCCGACCGCCGGTCGAAGCAGTGCGCGGCGTCGATCTCGATGTGCCTGTCGGCGAATGCTTCGGACTGCTCGGGCCGAATGGCGCGAGGAAGACCACCACCCTCGAAATCATCGAAGGCCTGCTCGCCCCGACCTCGGGGGAGGTGACCGTGCTCGGCCGGACGTGGGCGGCGCACGAAGCCGAGCTGCGCGAACGCATCGGCATCTCCCTCCAAGAAACGCGGCTCTCGGACAAACTCACGGTGCGCGAAACGCTCGCCCTATTCCGCAGCTTCTACAAGACCGGTTTGGAACCCGACGCGGCCATGGCGCTCGTCTCGCTCAACGAGAAGTCGCGGGCGTTCGTCGACAAGCTCTCGGGCGGGCAGAAGCAGCGGCTCGCCGTGGCGTGCGCTCTGGTCGGCGAACCGGAATTACTTTTTCTCGACGAACCGACGACCGGTCTCGATCCGCAGTCGCGCCGGCAATTGTGGGACGTGATCCGCGACTTCAAAGCGCGCGGCCGCACGGTGCTATTGACCACGCATTACATGGACGAAGCCGAGCGCTTGGCGGACCGCGTCGCCGTCATCGACCAAGGTAAGGTCATCGCGTTGGGAACGCCGCACGAGTTGATTCTGCAAGTCGGCGGCGAGCACGTCGTCGACTTCACCGTGGACACGGCCGCGGCGGTACCCGATGGCGCATTGAAGGAACTGCCGACGGTGAAGACCGTCAAGCGGGCCGCCGACGGTGCGTTGTCGCTGTCGGTCGCGGAGCCGGCGCAAGTTCTCCCCGCCTTGCTGATTCTGCTGCAAAATCTGTCGGTGAAACTCCTCGGGCTGACGACGCGCACGGCGACGCTCGAAGACGTATTTGTGACCCTGACCGGCCGGCACCTCCGCGATACGGAATGAACCCACCGTGAACCGCCACCCGCTTTTCCAACTGACGCTGGCCCGCTTCCGGGAGTTCTACCGCGAACCCTCGGCCGTCTTCTGGGTCTACGGCTTCCCCCTGCTACTGGCGGTGGCGCTCGGCGTTGCGTTCCGGGATCGCCCCGTCGAGAAGATCACCGTGGATGTCGTGACGGACGGGGCCGGGGGCCATGATGCGGCCGAAAAGCTCGCCGAGAAGTTGGGCGCCGACGAGCGGTTGAAGGTGAATCTCAATCCCGACGCGGTGGCGAAGAACCGCTTGCGCACCGCGAAGACCGGCTTGGTGATCCGCCCGCTCGCCGCTGACAGTGCGGTGACGGCGAAGTGGGAATACCAACTCGATCCGAACCGGCCGGAATGCATCTTGGCCCGCAACGCGGTCGACAACTTACTGCTCCGCAGCGAAGCGCCGAACCTGCCGATGCCGCGAGATATCACCACCGACGAACCGGGCGGTCGCTACATCGACTTCCTGCTCCCCGGATTGATGGGCACGAACCTGATGGGCGGCGGATTGTTCGGCGTCGGCTTCGTGATCGTCGATCTGCGCGTGCGGAAGCTGTTGAAACGATTTCTCGCGACACCGATGAAGAAGCAACACTTCCTGCTCAGCCTGCTCATTTCCCGACTGGTATTCGTGCTCGTAGAAATCGCCGTGCTGCTCGTGTTCGCTTGGCTCGCCTTCGACGTGACCGTCCACGGCAGTTGGCTCGCACTCTTGGCGCTCGTGTTCGTCGCCGGATTGAGCTTCGGCGGACTCGGATTATTGATCGCGTGTCGGGCGAGAACGATCGAAACGGTGTCGGGCTTGATGAACGCGGTGATGCTGCCGATGTACGTCGTCAGCGGGGTCTTCTTCCCGTCGGACAAATTCCCCGGCATTGTCCAGCCGGTGATCAAACTGCTCCCGCTCACCGCCGCAATCGACGGATTGCGGGCGATCATCAACGAGGGCGCCGGCTTCGGCGACATCTGGCGCGAGTTCGCCGTGCTGATCGCCTGGGGCTTCGGTAGCTTCGCGATCGCGATGAAGTTGTTCCGCTGGCGGTGAGCGTCGAATGCGAGCCGGGTCGCGTGAGCGCCCAGAGATTTCCGCGCTCCGGGCGCTCACG
>JAYTBD010000163.1:0-2107 GCA_043737155.1 Fimbriiglobus sp.
CATCTCCTCGGCGTCCTCGAAGCGCCGGCCGATGCACTGCCGCGTCGGCACGCCCAGTCCCGTCTCCGTCGCGTTCGGCCAACTCCCGTTCCGCGGGGTGCGGAGTGAAGGCTCGGCGACGAAAGCGAAATGCGGCGGTTGTGAAAGTCGTTTGGCAGTTCACCACCGCCGGCGCCCGGGTCGGGCTGAAGAAGTTATACCCGACGATTCAGCCGCAATGAACCAGTAGTGGACCGTCCATCGATCCGTGTGATACGCCGTTCGACGGAGCTTTTCGGCCGGAGTTACCCCCTCTCCGAAGTGGAGAGGGAACCGGACTTGCGCCCGAGCCGTGAGTCTCCACTATCATAGCTCCGCCAATCTGCGCTCCATTCCCGAGGAGTTTCTCCATGTCCTACTTCCGCTGGTGCATTCCTCTATTGCTGCTCGCGCCGATGGCGTCCGCCGCGGAACCGAAGGCCCCCGCCGGGTTCGCCGGGGTTCAAGGCGACGGCTTCTTGCTCGTCTCGGTGAATGTCGCGCAACTTTGGGACGAGCCGCTGCTGAAGCCGATGCGGGAGGCGCTGTTGAAGACGAAGAACGCCTTCACCAAGGAGTTGGAAGTCGATAGCGGCTTGACGATGGACCAAATCGAACGCGGCACGATGTACTGGCCCGAATTCCCCAATTTTGAACGGGCCCAATGGGAGCCACTCAAGATCGTGACGACGCGCAAGCCGTACGACCGCGCGGTCCTGATCAAGAAACTCAATCTGAAGACGGCCGAAGAACTCGGCGATTCGCCCGAGGGGATGCAGGCCGGCGAACTGACCGGGAAGAACGTGTATTTCTTCAAGGGGTACGCGCTGGTGTTCGCAGATGACCGCACCATCGTCTATTCGCCGCACTTGCGGGCCGGCACCGCTTCCACGGTCGAGTTCCTCAAAGTGCTCGCGGGCACGACCGCGGCGGTCGCCAAAGGGCCGCTGGCCGTCGCGATCGCCGCGGCCGAAAAGCACACGTTCGTCGCGGCGGTCGACGGCGCTCCGCTGCGGAAGTTCTTGGGCGACCTCCCCGAGTTCCCCGGCGAACTCGCGCCGGTGAAATCGCTCGCCCTCGCCGAGCGCGGCTTCGTCGCCTTCGATTTTGGCCCGAAAGTGTCGGCGACGGCGATGCTCACCTTCTTCGACGCGGACACCGCCAAGAAGGCCGAACCGGATGCGAAGAAGCTAATCGCACTGGCCCTCGCCTTGCTCAAAGAGAATCGCAAGGCGAAAGATTCGGACCCCGATGCCCAAGCGACGTTGGACACCCTTTTTGACTTTACGATAAGCTCGCTCGGTAAAGTCGAACCGAAACTCGACGGCAAAGTCATGACCGCAGCCGCGAGCGTCGAGCTCGATTCCGGGATGAAAAAGGTACTCGCGGAGGCCCCCGGTCGCATCGCCGCCGCGGCCGACCGCATGTCGACGAGCAACAACGCTAAGCAGATCGGGTTGGCGATCCACAACTACGAGAGCGCCAACGGCTTCCTGCCGAGCGACATCGTCGACGGCGACGGCAAGGCGATCCTGAGCTGGCGCGTGCAACTGCTGCCGTACTTGGAACAAGAGAACCTTTGGAAGCAACTCGACCTCGCGAAGCCGTGGGACGACGCGGCCAACGTGAAATTCCACGAATCGATGCCGAGCGTGTTCGGGTTTCCGAGCCGCGCGGAACCGAAGAAAGGCTTCACTTATTTCCAGACCTTCACGGCGCCGAAAGAGCTTGAGAGCGGTAATCCGCTGCTGGTGCCGGGGCAGAGACGGACGTTCGCCAAATTGAGCGATGGCACCTCGAACACGCTCATGGTCGTGGACGGCGAAGCCGCGGTGAACTGGCTGCAACCGGGCGACCTGCCGTACGATCCCAAGAAGCTGCCGAAGATCGGGGACCCGAAGACGGGCAAGTTCATCGCTTGCTTGGGCGACGGTTCGGTGCGCTGGCTCGACTTGAAGAAGCTCGGCGAGAAGAAGCTGCACGCGCTCATCACCATCGATGGCGGCGAGACGATTGATCTGGACAAGTGAAGATACGGTCTGATTCGTTAGCCGGACGCGCCAGCGACGGCCGCGATGCGGATGCCGAG
>JAYTBD010000164.1:0-2106 GCA_043737155.1 Fimbriiglobus sp.
CGCGTCCGGCTAACAAATCAGAGACACCCGCCGGCCGCGCGATTCATTCTTTCTTCGGAGGATCGTCCGAAGTGGTGACGTCCTTCACGATCTTCCAGGCGTTCTCGAACTTGCGAAAGGTCAGCGTGAAGCCGCCGGCGGGATTTGCATTCGTCATCGCCAGCTTCCACCGGCCGGTGGCCGTCGCCTCGGTTGTGCCCGTCTGTGTCACCCGGAGGTCACTGAACGCGAGCGTGCCCATCTCCCTGCCTTCGGCTTTGTACCGCTTGAAGTAGCGCTCCTTCGTCGGCTGGAAGCCTTTGGTCGTCGTGCTGCCGGAAATGAATTCCAATTCCGGGCTGTCCCAGTAGCCGGCCATGAACCCGTCGAGGTCGCCCCTGTTCCACGCATTTTCTTGCAGCCTCAGTACGACTTCGATTCTCAGTCGGTCATCCCGGTCGGAATCGCGTCGAGTCGTGCAACCGATGGCAGTGCCGAAAAAGGACAGCGCGCCGACGGTCAACAAGCGGATCATTGTGAATCCTCGCGGCCGGCGGGTTTACCGTTTCGACGTTCTGCGGTAAAGTGTATTGGATCACACCCGGAGCCAACCGCGATGAACGAAGCCTTGACTTGGCTGACCAAGAACCACGAAGAGGTCGTCCGCGGCCTCGCCGATCAGGTGGCCATCCCGAGCATTTCCACCGACGGCGAGCACGACCCGGAGATCGTCCGCGGCGCGCAGCTCACCTGCGATCAGATGCGCGACGCCGGGTTGCAAAACGTCGAGATGCTCAAGGTCGGCCAGAGTCTGCCGTACGCCTACGGGGAGTGGCTCGAAGCGGGGCCCACGAAGCCGACGGTCTTCCTGTATGCGCACCACGACGTGCAACCGGTGAACTACATCGAGCAATGGAAGTCCGATCCGTGGAAGCTGACGCGCCGCGACGGACGGTTGTTCGGCCGCGGGTCCGCCGACGACAAAGGTGCGATCTCGGCGTTCCTCGGCGCGATCGCGGCCTATCGCAAGACGAGCAACGTGCTGCCTTGCAACATCAAGATGGTCGTGGAAGGGGAAGAAGAAGTCGGTTCCAAGAACCTGATGGCGTTCTTCGACAAGTACAAGCGGAAGTTGCAGTCGGACGTCATCGTCGTATGCGACACGGAGAATATCGAAGTCGGCTTGCCCTGCATCACTTACAGTTTGCGGGGGATCGTCGCCGTACTCGTCGAAGTCACCTCGGCGAAGCTGCCCGTGCACAGCGGAATGGCCGGGGGGGCGTTACCCGATGCGGCACTCGCGTTGAACACCGTTCTCGCCCGGCTCTACTGGGGCAACGGACCGCTGAAGATCCCGGGGATGTACGACAGCGTCCGCGCGTTGACCGACAAGGAGCGGGCCGCGTTCCGCAAGCTGCCGTGGGACGACGCCAAGTTCCGCACCGAGATCGGCGTCGTGCCCGGCGCGAGCTTCGCCATGGAAACGGGCAACAGCGTCTACGAGACCACGTGGCGACGCCCGGCCTGCACGGTCATCGCCCAAGAGGCGAGCAGCCTCAAGGGCGCGTCGAACCAAGTGCTGCCGAAGGCCTCGGCCATCGTGAGCTGCCGGATCGTGCCGGATCAGATCCCTGAGCAGGTGGTGAAGCAGTTGAGGGACGTATTGCAAGCCGACGCGCCGTGGGGCGTCGACGTGAAAGTGACCCAACACGGGGCCGGGTGCAACTGGTGGATGACCGACCCCAACGGCCCGGCCTTCGAGTCCGCGCTCGCCGCGATGCGGTCCGGGTTCGACCGCGATCCCGTCGCCATCGGCTGCGGCGGCAGCATCGGATTCGTCGGCCCGCTCGCGGAACTATTCGGCGGTGCCCCGGCGCTGCTCATGGGAATCGAAGACCCGGCGAGCAACGCCCACGCCCCGAACGAGAGCTTGCACGAAGGCGACTTCATCAAGCTGATGAACTCGCTGGTGCGACTATTCGACAACCTCGGGAAACTGCCGGACGGTAAGGTGAAGTAACCCGGGTCGACCCACGCTTGACTTCCGAAGTCCGGCTTCGACTTCGGAAGTCGTCGCGGTGTTTCCATCCGACTCCGAGCACCGTTGCCACACACTTCCGAAGTCGT
>JAYTBD010000165.1:0-2103 GCA_043737155.1 Fimbriiglobus sp.
TACCGCCGGACCAACTTCAAGCGGCCGATCCTCCGCGAAGCGGGCGACCGCATCCAAGTGCTGATCGACGAGACGGGCGACGGCAAGGCGACCAAGGCCGTCACCTTTTACCAGGGCAAGGAAATCTACGGGCCGCTCGGCGTCTGCGTGATTCCGACCGGCAAAGGGTACCGCGTGCTGGTGGCGCAGTCGCCGGACATTTTGGAATTCACTTGCAAAGATGCGTCCAACCCCGTGGCCGACGGGCCGCCGAAGAAGTTCCTCACGGGCTTCGGCGGCTTCGACCACGATCACGGCGTCCACGGCTTGCACCTCGGGCCTGACGGCAAACTCTACTTCACCGTCGGCGACCAAGGGGTGAAGGGACTGCAAGCGTCCGACGGCAAAGGGAAGAAGTTCGTCTCGAACAACACCGACGTGCAAGGCGGCACCGTCTGGCGCTGCGACCTCGACGGCACGAAGCTCGAATTGATCGCCCACAACTTCCGCAACAACTACGAAGCGTGCGTCGATAGCTTCGGCGAAATCTGGCTCTCCGACAACGACGACGACGGCAACCAGCAGACGCGCATCTGCCACGTCCTGCCCGGCGGCAACTACGGCTACTTCCCGCGCGGCGCCGGCCAGACCCATTGGCACGAAGAGCAACCCGGCATCGTCCACAAGACGCTGCGCACCGGCTTCGGCAGTCCGACGGGCATCCAGTTCTACGAAGGCAGTTTGCTCGGCAAGAAATACGCCGGCACGCTGCTGCATTGCGACGCCGGCCCCAAGGAAGTGCGGGCCTTCACGCGCAAGCCGAAGGGGGCGGGCTACGAACTCGACAAGGAAGTGATCCTGACGAGCGGCGACAACTTCTTCCGCCCGAGCGATGTGTGTACGGCTCCTGACGGCAGCGTGTTCGTGTCCGACTGGTACGACCGCGGCGTCGGCGGCCACGGCATGGGCGACCCGAACGATGGCCGGATCTACCGGCTGACGCCGAATGGGCACGCGGGGTACAAGGTGCCGGAGGTAAAGTTGGATACGAAGGAGGGGGTGCTGAATGCTTTGGGAAGCCCGAATCTAACTTCCCGAAGCATGGCATTTCACGCGGTCTCTCCGATGAGCATGAAAGACAAAGTGACGCTTGCAAAATCAATCTCCGCAGCCAATCAGAAGTTCGCAAGCGTTCGATTCGAGTGGTGGTATTGGGGATCCGTGATGAACGAGCCGTTGACTTCCGATTCACAAGAGAAGGACCTTCGCTTGGAGTTGTCAAAGATCATCACACATTTGCCTGTCGTGACCGATGAATTGATGACCCGTATGCTGCCCGAAGTGCTTTTACAGAGCCAACACAAAGAGTATTTTTACTATCCAGCCATCAAGGATGAGTCAAACAAAACCCCCTCCGTGATTCGAGAGAAGCTTATCCGATGCCGTACTTGCAGGGGCGATGATATCGTGCCGTTTTTCTATTCTGCCGCCAAGCTCTACGACGGCAAGGACATCTTCTACCGCGCCGCGCTGAACATCGCGTGCGGCACCGATCCGGAGCGGCGGGACAAAATCCTAGCCGACTTCGACAAGCACTTCCCCGAATGGAACGACAAGGTCGCCGATCTCGTCTGGGAACTCCGGCCGAAGTCGATGCTGCCGAAGATGGAAAAGCTGCTGAGCGATCCGAAGATCACCGCCCCGCAGAAGGCGCGGATCGTGGACATCATCGCCGGCAGCGACGACCTCGCGGCCGGGAAAACGATGCTCGCGCTGCTCTCCTCCGACGCGGGGCCGGAAGCGAAAGCCCGCGCCCTCGAAAGCTTGAAACTGTTCCTCAGCGGCAAATGGAAAGACCTGCTCGGCACCAAACAACTAGACGGGGCCATCACGGCACTCTTGGCCGATCCGAAGTCGAAGATCGCCGGGATGCAATTGATTGCGATTTCCAACTCGGTCGCCCGCGGCAACGATTTGGTCAAGCCTGCGATGGATGCGAAAGCGCCGATCAACGAACGCCTCGAAGCCGTCAAAGCCCTCGGTCAATTGAAAGATGCGAAGGTCGTCACGTTCTTGGCGATTCTAGTTCACCTCAAACCCGAAGACGGCGGCAACGAAGAACTC
>JAYTBD010000166.1:0-5308 GCA_043737155.1 Fimbriiglobus sp.
ATGAACGCCCCGCCGGTGAACCAACCCGCCCCGGCCGTTGTCGGTTAGTCGCACTCGGCAATACGGAAGAATTTGGACAGGATGAACAGAATTGTCAGGATGACTTAAGATTCCTAATCCTGTCGATCCTGTTCATCCTGTCTAAAATCTGACGCTTACCTTCTTGGCCTTTGCATCGAGAGTATCGAGAAAGCTATGAGCACGATTTCCGCGTCGGCCGTGAACGAACTCCGCAAGCTCACCGACCAGCCGTTGATGGACTGTAAACGCGCCTTGACCGAAGCGGCCGGGGACATGGACAAAGCCGTCGTCATCCTGCGCCTCCGCGGGAAGAATGTCGGCACGAAACGGGAAGGCAACGAGACCGCCGAAGGCCGCGTCGGTGTATTCATCGACTCGGCCGCAGCGGTCGCGGCACTCGTCGAATTCCGTTGCGAGTCGGCTCCGACCGCCAAGAACGACCGCGTTCTCAGCCTCGTCGACGATCTCGCCAAGTCGGTCGCCTCGTCCGATCCGAAAGACGTGCCCGACCTATTGACGAAGCCCTTCGGCGACGCCACCGTCGCCGACCGCCTCACGGATGTCGTCAGCGTCATCCGCGAAAAGATGATCGTCCAACGCTTCGCCCGGCTGTCGGGCGGGGTCTTCGGCCAATACGTCCACCACGACGGCTCGGTCGGGGCGCTCTTGCAGTGCGAAGGCGCGGGCCATCACGATGAACTCCTCCGCGACATCTGCGCCCACATCGCGGCCCTCAACCCGCCGTACATGGTCACGACCGATGTCCCGGCCGAGGTGATCGCCAAAGAGCGGGCGATCCTCGTGCAACAGATACAAGAAGACCCGAAGAACGCCGGCAAGCCGGCGAACATCTTCGAGAAGATCGCCGAAGGGAAGCTCAAGAGCTGGCTCTCCGAAACGGTGCTGTTCGAGCAGCCGATGGCCAACACCGCCAAGTACCCCGGCACCACCGTCGGCGCCGCCCTGACCAAAGCCGGCCTGAAGTTGACGAAGTTCGTCCGCTTCAAGGTCGGAGCCACCGCTTAATTCCGAACTCCGAATTTCAAACTCCGCACGAGAGGGCCCGATGCCGCACACGAAGAGCGCGATCAAGCGATTGAAACAAGCCGAGAAGCGCCAGAAGCTCAACCGGCGCATGTTGAAACTGGTCAAAGTTCAGACGAAGGAACTCGCCGCGACGATCAAGACCGGGGATCCGGCGAAGATCATCCCGGTGATGAGTGCGACCGCGAAGAAGCTCGACCAAGCCGCCGCGAAGGGGTACATCCACCCGAATAAGGCCGCGCGGTTGAAGTCGCGCGCCGCGAAGAAACTCCATGCCCTCGAGAAGGCCCCCGCAGCGAAGGCGTGAGCCGTGGCCGAATCGACGAACAACGGGCCGACCTCGAATCCGCATGCGGAATCGAGGTCGGCTTTGTTCTTGGACCGCGATGGCGTCTTGATCGAAGAAATGGAATACTTGTCGGACCCGGAGCGGGTGAAGCTAATCCCCGGTGCGGCGGCGGCGGTGCTCCGGGCCAACGATGCCGGGTGGCGGGTCGCGGTCGTTTCCAATCAATCGGGCGTGGCGCGCGGTTTGTTCCCCGAGAGCGCACTTTCCCTCATCCACCGCGTCGTCGCCGAGCGATTGGCGGAGGAAGCCGGGGCCATCATCGACGGCTTCTACTACTGCCCGCACCATCCGACGGCGGGGCAAGGGAATGTCCGTATCGATTGCGACTGCCGCAAGCCGAAGCCGGGGATGCTAATGCGGGCCGCGCGCGAATTGGAAATCGACTTGGCGAAGTCCTGGATGATCGGAGACCGGCTTACCGACCTGCAAGCCGGTGCGGCCGCGGGTTGCCGGACGATTCTGGTACGGACGGGCTACGGCTCAACTTCGGGAATCTCCGCGCCGGACCCGTCGCTCAATCTCGCGGCGGTCGTCCCGTCCATCGTGGAAGCGGTCGACTTCGCCCTGCTCAGTTCCTAGCTGCGATCGAAGAGAATAGCCGGTCCCGTTCGGCCAGTGCCTCGCGCGAATTCAGTCGCATCGCGGTGCCGTAGGCTCGCCCGACGCGCTCCCGGGTTTCCTCCGGCAACTCCAAACACCGCTGGATCGCATTCGCCAAGCCTACGGGGTCGTCGGGATCGACGAGCAACAAATTGTCCCCGGAATCACCGTAGGCCTCGACGATCGGAATGATCGCCGAGGCGACCACGGGAACGCGGGCCAGCGCGGCGCGGGTGACATCCCGCACCGATTGGCCCCCCCAGCGCGGTACCACCACCGATAGGCAAGCCCTGACTTCCAAAGAGTACCGGCGCGCCTCTTTGAGCACCGGTAGCAAGACCAAGTTTTTACCGACCGCCAAGCCCAGCGCGTGCAACGCCTTCGCGGTGTCGGCTTCGACGCGGAGGCTGGATCGGCCCGCGTCGTGCTCCTTGACGGATTCGGTCAACACCAGCGTCGGCAACTTCACCCCGCGTCTCAGTAAAATTCGCAGCGAGTCGAGGAGCAGCCAAGTGTTCGGGTTGGTCTTCTTCGAGTAGTACCCCATCAAGTACGTCGCGGGGATTTTGTACTTCGCATCGATGCGATCCGTCGGCGGCAAAGGCTCGGAACCGATTCCCCCCGTGAGCGTCAGCGCAGGGAGTACCGACGTGCGAATCGGGTCGAGGCCGTAGCGGCGCAGGGCCAATGCCCGGTCGCCCTCGCTGGCGAAGACCGCGTGCTGCGCGAGCCGGCACCAGTGCAGCGTTTCCCGGCCGGCCGTTTCCGTCAAGCCGCCGTAGCCGTCTTCGGTTTCCCAAGCGAGGTGGGTGAATCCGACGATCAGTTTCGCCCGACGCAATCCGGCGGTCAGTTGATTCGGGTCCAAAATCCCCAGGGGATCGAGGATGAATCCGTACCCATCCCTCGGCAGCGACCGCTCGAATTCGGACGCGCTGAAGCAGTGGTCTGAGAAGTGGGGGAGATGGCCCCGCTCGGGCCGCGGCGGTGGGTCGCTGAGATGCCGACCGTCGAGTTCTTCGCCCGTCAGCGGTGCGGCGACCGGGATATCGGTCGGGATTTGAACCGCGATTTCCGGACGCAGGATCGATCGCTTCACGTATCTCAAACTGCGGTAAACCGCCCGGGCGGGGGTCTGCATCGGCTTCGGGATCAGGGCGCGCATCCGCTGCTTGCGCGTGAGAGGGAGGGGTGTGACCGGGACGATCGCACCGGGATCGCGGGTGAGAAATCGAAGCTCGCGCCGTTTCACTTCGCGGACAGAAACCCCAGGTGCTGCGACGTCGATTGCGGGACGCGGCGCATCGACGATGCTGAACGGCTTCAAGCTCTTCAACTCGAGGATGCAGGATTCGTCCATCACCCCGTCGCTGAACAGCTTCGCCCACGCTTCGAGGTTGTATTCCGGGAGAAACTCTTTGAGAATCGCCCGCTGGCCCGTTTGAATCGCGGCGACCAACTCGGGATCCCCATTCAAGATCCGCGTCAGCTTCTCGTGCGCTTCGGCCTCGGTCTCGCACGCCCCGGCCCGGTCGCCGGTGTCGTAATATTCCATGAGGCCGCCGCGGAGGTAGACCACGGGCATGCCGATGGCGATGGCTTCGAGCGGGTGGTAATGCAGGTGGCGCGGTTCCCGGCTGTGGTAGTACATGACGCGCAACTCCACGAGATAAGTCGTGAATTGCTCCTCGGTGAGGAAGCCCGTGACGTTGGGGTCGGCCACCGGGATGGGTTGGGCGCCGCCGACGACGTAGGGCAAGTCGCCGAAGTGCTCGACGAAGCGCGAGTAGATTTTTCCGTAGTAATTCGGCGCCGTGTGGATGCTCGGGCAGACGAAAAAAACGCGGGGATCGCCGCCGGTCCAGAGGTCGCGCTGGCGGAGGTTGCGTTCCGGCACTGCCAGCGGAAGAATGACGGATCGATCGCGGAGGAACGATTCTTCATGGGGCGGAATCTGTTCGTAACAGGATGCGACCCAAAAACGGTGTTGGATGCACCAGAGCTGTTGCCAGAGCCAACCCTGCGCGAACTGGGTGATGTAGTCGCCGTAAGTGAGCGGGTGCTCGCGGCCGAAGACCCGGACAAGAATCCGGCCGCGGTACCACCTGGCCAATTGCCGGAGCAAGAGCGGGTAGGCGGCGCAGATGATCGTGCCGAAGTAGGCGTTGAGCGTGTCCGACATCTCGTCGTTCAGCTCGCTCTGGTAAAAATTGTGGGTGTTCACCGCGTTCAGCACATCCGACGGGAGTGTGCTGTCGTCGTCCCACGAGAAATCGATGCTGCCGCTGCGGTAGTCTTCCCCCGTGGGCAGCACCTTGTTCGTGTAGACCTCGTACCCGAGTTTGCGGAGGATCGGCACCTCGGCATCGCGGAGGGTCGTGTGGCTGATCAACCACGCCACGCGCTGATCGCGCGGCTTCGGCGCACGGATCACGGGGAACGAAATGGGGCAGCGATCCTGCGCGAGTTCGGCGAAAAGCGTATGGAGAGCGCGTGCGCTTTCACCCGACGTATCCCGCTTCGATGGACCGCCCGATTCCGATTCAGATGCGCAACACGAGACGATCGCCGCAGCCAGCGAGTCCGCCGAACGCGCGTCGAATGCGTAGGTCCGATCCGAATCGGTGTCGTATCCTTCCGCCGTCGGGTTGATCGCGCGCACCCCGGATTTGAGGGCGGAAAGCGTCTGCCAGTTCGGGCCGGCGCCGCGCGGCCCGTTGCCGATCACCGCCGTTGCACCGGCCAACAGCGCGTGGAGTTCTTGGGGTTCGGGTTGATCGAACTCGAACCAATCGCGGCCGAGTCGCATCCCCGCCCCGCTCAGAATCGCACGGCAGCGCTTCGCGTAGTGGAGTTGTTCCAAGCTGGCGAGAGGTCGGCGGTCGATCCCTTCGGACAAGCCCACGAAGGGGCAAGGGAGAGCGCCGCGCCGGAAGAGTTCGGCGATAGCTTCGACCGTGTACCCGTTCTCCTGCCGGGGTCGATTCCAACCGGACGAGAGCAAGTAGCGTTCGGGAAGACCCAGCGATCGAACGGTTTCCGCGCTCGGAAATACGGTCGAACCGCATTCGCGGACGACGCCCGAACGGGAGAGTGGAATCGCGTAGCGTCCGGTCGCGTGTTCGCGGAGCGATTGCGTGGGAAAGACAAAATGCTGGGCGAAGCGGACCAGTCGAGCCATCTCCCGCCGGAAGCGATCCGTCCGCGCGCCCGCGTCGATCTCGTCGAACTCCGCATGGGGGATACCGACGACCACGGGAATCGAAAGCTTCAATCTGCAGTCGGACGGTACCG
>JAYTBD010000167.1:0-2102 GCA_043737155.1 Fimbriiglobus sp.
GTCTTTCAGGAAAGCGCTCTGCGTCAGCAATTCGTAGACGCCGCGCTTGTCGTCGTGGATGTTCTCGGTGGCGAACTGGATGATCGGGCACGGCTCCACATCCCCCCACGGGCCGATGTGGTGGCTGACGCCCGTGGCCATCGGGCATAGGGCTTGGCCGTTGTGATCCCAGTACGGATCGACGATGGCGATTGGCAACTTCGCCCGCATTTCCACGCCGAACCGGCGGACCTTCAGCACCTGCTCCGGCGTCAGCGCCAAGTCGAAATTCGGCAGCGGCCCCACCGGACGGTACGTGTGGAACCACGCATAATGGACGCCCATGCCGATCAAAGTCTTCAACCAATTTTCGTTCACGAGGTCGTCGATGTTCGTCTGGCAGATGCTGCTGGCCACGCCGATGATGATCCCTTCCTTCCGGCAGTTCTCGACACCGGCGAGCGTTTTGGCGAGAACGTCCGAGCGGCCCCGGCGGGCATCGCTCACGGCCCTGTTGCCCTCAATTGAAATCAATGGCGTGACGTTGCCGGCGCGGTTCAGCCGCTTGGCGACCTCGGGAGTGATGAGTTGCCCATTCGTAAAGACTTGAAAATAGCAGTCCTTGTGGGCGTCGAAAACATCGAGCAAGTCGGGGTGCATGAACGGCTCGCCGCCGAGGATGCCGAAGTACGAATTGCCGTGCTTCTTAGCGTCCTTGATCGTGCGATTCAACGTCGGCGCGTCGATGATCGATTGCTTGGCCGCGACATCGACCCAGCACCCTTGGCAGCGCAGATTGCAACTGTTGATCACCGAGATGAATAGGAACGGCGGGAAGTGGATATCGCGTTTGAGACGGGACTTATAGCGCTCGACCGAGACGGCGCCTTTGAGGCCAAAGTTATAGGCGAACTTCCACAGCAGCCGGGTGTCAACTTCCGTGAGCATCCGCTTGGCGAAAGATAAAATCATGGGCGACTCAATGAGAAGATTATCACCGCGGAGAAAAGAAGAGAACGCGCAGATGAGAATTATGGTGGGGGATATCGCAAACGATCACCGGGGCGATTCCCCGGCTGAGAACTCTCCGACTTCGGGCCGAAGAGTCCGCGCGGACGACTCACTTCACGACGGCGAGAATATCGTCTTCGGTCATGATGAGATATTCCTTGGCGTCGACGGTCACTTCGCTGCCGGAGTAGGAGGTAAACAGCACGCGGTCGCCGACCTTGACTTGGAACGCGGCCCGCTTGCCGGTTTCCAAAGGCTTGCCTTCGCCAATAGCCAAAATTTTGCCCTGCTTCGGCTTCTCCTTGGCCGTGTCGGGGAGGATGATCCCCCCGGCCGTCTTGCCCTCGGCTTCCAAACGTTCGACCACGATCTTGTCGTTCAACGGGATCAGCTTCATCGTCTCTCCAATGGGATTCACGTTTCCGGGTTCGAGCTCGGGACCTGAAATTTGGAACTCGAAACTGTTTTCAGCGCCCGTGCCAATGTATGGAGCAGCAAGCTTTTGTTGACCGGTTTCGGGAGCACGCTGTACACGTGGGCTTGGAGCGCCTGCCGGATGACTTCCCGCGTGGCGTCGGCGGTCACGAGGATCGCGGGGAGGAGTTCGTTGAAAATCCGGACTTGCTGGAGCGCTTCGAGGCCGGTCATGCGCGGCATGTGCATGTCGAAGAAGACCAAGTGGATCGTTTCGACGCGGATGATCTCGATCGCCTCTTCACCCCCGGCGGCTGTGATAGTGCGGAAACCGCGGTCCCGGAGCATCTGCGCAAGGGTATCGCGGCTGCCCCGGTCATCGTCGGTGACGAGGATCGAAGCCGTCGATTCCGGCCCGGCCGCGATCGAATCCGCCACCGCAGTCACCGCGCAATCCTCTTGAGATGAAGTTAGCGATAAGCAAATGGAGTGCCGGTGCCGACTTGCGCATCGGCAGTGGCGCAACAGGCCTACTTCTATAGTCTTAGACAGAGAGAGTACCGGACACCGCGCGAATCATCCTGCCGCTTTGGCACGGTTCTCAAAGTTGGCCACCGCCTCTTCGCCACTTTGAACGGGTGGGATGTGGTGAGCCGGGTTGCGTGAGCGCCCGGAGATGCAAACTCCGGGCGCTCACG
>JAYTBD010000168.1:0-5301 GCA_043737155.1 Fimbriiglobus sp.
CCGGATTCGCAAGGCACGGGGATTGTGATGTCCCGCACTTCCTTGAGCGACCGTCACCGGGTATCCGGTTCCGGGCACCCACAAGGGGTGCCCCTACGGGAAATGCCAAATTCAGAAGGTGTACCCTGGCAAGCGAGAGTACGGCTTTGCGTTTGTGCGTCCGCAAATCGCAACTCGATGACCCGGCCGCGCGAGTGCGACCGCTGCCTTTGTTGGAGTTCAACCTTTAGGTTGTCTCCGTCGGGCCGAGTCTTCGAGTCCCGACGCCCGCGAGGTCGCACCCGTCGAAGAAACTGCTCTCCAATCTCTCCGTGAGCATCGCGAGTCGACCCCGTGCAATCGGCGGACCCACCGGAATCGACATCGGCTCACTCAAACGGTAAAGCCATCGGATGACCGAGCCCACCGTCCCCGCCAGATCCATCAAACGGATCAAGTCTCGAAGCCCGGCGAAGCGGTCGATCCCCACCTCGTACAACTCCCGATCCTCGCCGGCGAGCTCCCCCAACATCCGCGCGGCGTCGGTCGCGGGGGTGTCCCAATCCGCGGCCCCGTAGTCGATGAGGCCGGTGAGTTTATCCCCTTCGAACAAGAAGTGATCGCGGCGGAGATCGCGGACACACGGGTGACACGGGTGCGGTCGGTCGACCCATTCCACGAGCCGCGATTCGGCCCGGTCGAGGTGTCGAGAAATGGCCGCGGCGGCTCGCGCTTCGAGCGGAGTCCGAATCGGCGGCGGAGCGGTCCGCCATTTCGCGATCATCATTAATCGATTGCGGATGGCCCGGCTCGGTTCGAGCCGGGTGCCGAAGTTGCGCCAGACCGAGTGGAGACTCAGAACCGCATCGCAAGCCGCGAGGAGTTTGACGGGAGAAGGATCGGCCGCGAAATCGGCCCGGCCCGGCATCCAATCGTGCACTTCCCAGTTATGCCTGAGCGAGGCGACGAGCGTCTCCCCCGTTTCGGTCTGCATCAGACGCGGTACGAATCCCAAGCCCGATGCGTCCGCGAGCCAACGATGTTGCCGGAGAATGTCATCCGAAGAGGTCGAAGCGGGATAGCGCTTGGCGCAAAACAGCGGTTCGCTGTCGAGGTCGCCGCGCAGGATCACGGCCCCACTCAGGCCGCCCGAATCGGCGAGTCGCGCCCAATTCAACGTGCGGATGGCTCGCGGATAATGGGCCAACACTTCGGCGAATTCGTCCACGGGATTACCGCGCGGAGATGGCGGTCGGGGTTGGGGACGCCAATGGGATCGGCGCCGCTGCGCGGGCGGCGTCCACGAGCGGCTTCGGATATATGCCGAAGCCGAGGGTGCCGATGGCGCAGGCGAGTGCCGCGAGCAATGCCGCGTACCCCTTGGCCGGTGCCGCGGGTTGCAGTGGCGACCGCAGGAACATGACGCTCAGGACCTTGAGGTAGTAAACCGCGGCGATGGCCGAATTGAGCGCCGCGATGAGCGTGAGCACCCGGTACAGATTTTGTAACGGCGTCGTCGTCGGCGTTTCGAACGCACCGAAGAACAACAGCAACTTTCCGTTGAATCCCGCGGTCAAAGGCATTCCGATCAGACTCAAGAAGAAGATGCCCATCAACCCGGATGCGACCGGGTTGGTCCGGCCCAAGCCGGCGAGGTCGTCGATGGTTTCGATGGACCGGCCCGAGTGCGTCAGGTAGCCGAGCACGCAGAAGATGCCGACGGTCATCAGCCCGTAAGCGACGAGGTAGACGAGGACCGAATCGAACCCCGATTGCGTGCCCGCCCCTCCGGTAGCGGCCATCGCCACGAGGAAGCCGATGAGCATGTAGCCCGCGTGGGCGATGCCCGAGTAGGCGAACAGCCGCTTCAAATTGTCTTGGAGCAGTGCCAGCAAATTGCCGAAGGTCATGGTCACCGCGGCGATGACCCAGAGCGTGAGCGGGATCAGCGTCCGCGCCGCGTCGAACGGGGCGTCCGGCGTGAGCAGTCCGAAAATGCGGGCGAGCGCCACCAAGCCCGCGACCTTCGGGATGAACGCGAGTTGGGCCACCACGCCGTTGGGGGCGCCTTCGTAAACGTCCGGGGCGTAGAAGTGGAACGGTACCGCCGCCAATCGGAAGCCGAGGCCGGCGATCACCATCACGACGGCGATCAGGGCCAGCGGCGACATCGGGCCGACATTCGAGGCCTTCGAGAGCGTCTCGGCGATGAGGGGGAGGTTGAGCGTCCCCGCGAGTCCGTAGAGGTAGCTGAACCCGAAGAGGAGCACGCCCGACGACAGGATGCTGAGCATGAAGTATTTCAACGCCGCTTCCTGCGCGGGCTTCGACTGCGACGGCAAGTAAATCAACACGTACGTCGGGATGCTGATCATTTCGAGCGCGAGGAACAGCGAGAGCAGATCGTTGGCCCGCGCCACCAGCGATAACCCGCCGAGGACGACGAGCAAGCATCCGAAGTATTCCGGCGCGGTCTGCCGGTTGGAATCGGAGAACCCGAGGAGCACGTAAAGTGCCCCGGCCCCGAGGGCGAGCCAGCGGATGAACGGCGCAACACCCGACGGGTCGATGGCCGCGACGAAGCGATCCGCGCCGGGGAAGTCCGGTTCGCCGACGAAGAAGGTCACCCCGGCTGCGGCGAGGATCGCCCCGAATGCGAGGCACCCGCTGAAGCGCCGGCTCGACCGGAACGCGGCCAGCAAGAACATGACGCACGCCGAGCCGACCAGCGTCAACTCCGGGAGGAGGAAGCGGATCGACTGCGACACTTGGTCGAACTGGGCTTGGCTGCTGAGCGGGTTCACTGCGTTCGATCCTTTTACGAGCGGAGCGTTGTAGCTAGCCTGTTAGCCGGACGCGTCAGCGACGGAGTTTAATCGTGCGAGGCGGAATGCGATGGACAGCGAGATTTCCCACTCCGTCGCTGGCGCGTCCGGCTAACAAATCGGCCGTAACTGAACCTAGCGGACCAGCGATTTTTCAACATCCACTCTCGACCGGGCTTCGTCGGTTTGTCGCACGATCACGCCGACATCCGCGCGCATCGATTGAATCACCGGCTGCGGGAAGATCCCGAGTACCAAACACAAGATCGCCGGCAGGCCGAAGGCGACCCATTCGTGCGTGCGCAGATCGGTCGGTTCGACTTCGGTCGGCGTCGGCGGCAATAGCAGTGAGCCGAAGAACACCTTCCGCAGCATGGTCATGGTGTACCACGCCGAGAGGAAGATCCCCGACGCCGCGGCAATCCCGAATCCGGTGCCGACGACGCTACGCGTCTCCGGGGTGAACAGCGCCGACAAGATCAGCATTTCGCTGACGAAGTTGTTCAACCCCGGCAACCCCACTGCCGCCAAGCAGATGACGAACATGAAGAATGCGTATTGCGGGAAGCGGGCGATCAACCCGCCGAACTGACCGATGTCGGTGGTACGGTAGCGCTCGGCGAGGAAGCCGATGAGGGCGAACATCGCCCCCGCGGTGAGGCCGTGATTCACCATGTGCAGCGCCGCGCCGGTCAGGCCTTCGGCGCTCAGGGTGAACGTGCCGAGAACGAGCAAACCCAAGTGGGAGACGCTGCTGTACGCGGCGAGCAATTTCAAATCGCGCTGGGCGTAAGCGCAGAATGCGGCGTAGACGATTCCGAGCGCACCGAGGAACCCGAACACGGGCAATCCTTGATCCACGGCCGCATCGGGGCAGAGGGGTAGCACGATCCGAACCAGCCCGAGGGTGCCGAGCTTGGCGAGGACACCCGAGAAGACCAGCGTCACGGCGGGCGGGGCTTCACTGTAAGTCGCTGGCAACCACGTGTGGAAGGGGATGAGCGGCACCTTCACGACGAACCCGGCGATCAGCGCGAAGAAGAGCCAGAACTGCAGCGACTTGTACTCGTCGCGCTCGGCCTTCACCGCCATCAGTTCGCGCTCGGACTTGGTCGCCTCGTCATCCGCGAGTTTCACGGCGAGCGCATCTTTACCGGCCTTGGCCTTTTCCAAAGCGTTCGCGGCGCCCGCTCGCTTCGCGTTCGCCGCAGCGAGTTTGCCGTCGTGCGTGCGATTCCACAGCGAGACATTACGCATCAGCGTGTTGATCGAAAATGTCACCGGCCCCGCCTTCGGGAACAGCGGCTGGCCCTTCGAATCCGGCCCGATGACATACTGGACCTTGTTCGGGGACACCGTCGAAACCGGCGTCGGGTTCGTCAGCACGATGCCGAAGATACCGACGAGGGTGAACAGGCTCCCGAGTAGGGTGTAGAGGAAGAACTTGCGGGCCGCATCGCGCCGACCGCCGCCGGTGCCCCAACTGCCGATGAGGAAGAACGCCGGGATCAGGGTGAGTTCGAAGAAGATGTAAAAGAGCACGATGTCGAAGGAGAGGAACGCCCCGAGGATGGCCGCTTGCAGGAGAAAGAGCCATGCGTAATAGCCACCGGCCCGCTCGCGGACGGAGTTTTGCGATACCAGCACGGCGACGAATGTCAGTAGACTCGTGAGCGCGATCAGCCAGATGTTGAGCCCGTCGACGCCGAGGAAGAATTGGACTGCGGGCGGCGGCAATCCTTCGGGCGCGGGCGCCACCGGGAAAAGATTCCAAGTCGTTTCGTAGCTGCCCGTGTCGCGCGCGGGATCGCCGGGGACGAACAGCGGTTGAAACTGGCTCGCGGAACGGGGTTCGGACCCTTGCAAACTCGAGCGATCGATCAGCACATACGCCGCGGGCACGACGAGCGCGGCGGTCAAACCGAGGTGGAGCAGCGCCCCGAGCGACGCGATTCGGCGGGCGGCCCGGTAGCCGGAGAGACCCGCGAGCCCGACGAGCGCGGCCAACAGCACCGGCGAGAACAGCACGGCGAGCACGAGGATTCGAATCGCTTCGGTGTGGAGCACGGTGGACGCCGATCAGCGGGCGGAGCGGAACACGACGACGGTGAGAAACACCGCCAGCCCGAGGACCATCCCCAAGGCGTAGAACTGCACGAGGCCGTTGTGCAGCGGCCGCAACAACGCCGCGATCAAGCGGGGGGCGAAGCTGATCAACCGGGCGATCGCATCGAGGAACGCGTCGAACTGCCGGCCGGTCGACGCCAACATCTCGGCCGGTTTCACGAGCGCGGCATCGTAGGTTTCATCGACGTAAAGCTTGTTCAGCGAGAGCGAGTACAACCCCTCCAACCCCGCCGGCACCTTCTCGGGCCCACCGTTGCGGTAGAGGGCGAACGCCGCGCCGATACCGCCGAGCGCGAGCAACGAACTCAAACCGGCGACGGTCCAACTGAAACTGTGCGCCGTCTCGGCCATGTTCGTGTGGGCCACGTAG
>JAYTBD010000169.1:0-2098 GCA_043737155.1 Fimbriiglobus sp.
CCGACGCCGATGAAGGTCATCGTCGAAGGCGAAGAGCCGCGCTGCCCGCACTGCGCCAAGGAACTCGACCCGCCGGACACGAAGATCTGCTTGAACTGCGGTTACGACCTCGTGGAGCGGCGCCGCCACGGCAGTAAGAAAACTTACGAGCAGACCGGCGGGGACTATTTCAAGCACTGGCTCCCGGCGATCCTCTGGGGCTTCATGATGCTCATGATGTCCACGGTCTTCCTCATCTGCTGCCTCTTCATGAGCACGTGGTTCGAAGGGAGCATTTTCGAGAAAGACGACAAGAACCCGACGACGAACCTGCCCGAGTATTACCTGCCGCCGGGCGCGTGTTTGATGTGCTGTTTCGTCATCTGGGCGCCGATCATGGCGAACGGCATACGCATGTTCGTCAAGAAAATCAAGAATCCGAAGCCGGTTGAAATCGAGAAGAAAGACGATTGATCGAGGCGGCGGAGCCCGTCGCACTCCACGCAACGAAAAAAACGCGGCCGGGACTTCTCCCGGCCGCGTTTTCATTGGTTCTCGAATCACATGCGTTGGACCGAGGCTCGGTCGTAGCCGCCGTGGCGACTGAGAATCGTGCGGGGATCGTCTTCGGATCGGGTACCGCGGTCCACCGTCACCAAATAGCGACCGGCTTTGACTTCCCCTTCGTAGTATTTGGCATCTTCTTCCGCGACGCCCCAACCGACCAAGGCCCCGGCCACGGTCGCGATGGCGGCCCCACCGGCGGCGTTGATGAGGATGGTCCCGAGCGTGCCGATGGCGAGGACCGGTCCGATGACGGGGATGACCCCCATCAGGATCCCGGCGCCCACGGCGGCACCGGTCGCTGCACCCGCGACGGCCCCGATGGCGGCGCCTTCGGCCACGTTGGTTTCGACTTCGCCGGCCCCGTCCGTGCGGACGGTTTTGCCCGTGGCGATATCCTTCGCAACCAGACCAATGTGGTCGTCGCTGTAGCCCGAGTTTCTCAACTCGGCGACCGCGCGATTCGCAGCGTCACGCGTCGCAAAAATTCCGACCGTGGTCGTGCAGACTTTATTGGCCGCCATGTCAGGGCCTCCAGTGGAGAGAGTGGAACGCGGTGAATGGGAAAGGCACCGTTGAAATGTGGTGTGCAGTTCCCGTGCCAAGATGGGCCTCAGCCGGCGGACGTGGTTTGGGATTCTCGGAGGAACGACAGAATGGCCTTTTCCGGGGAACTCAAGCTCCCGTTCGACTTCCCGTCCGCCGGGCGGATGCTCGGCAGATTGCCTTTCATATACGCTTCGATGACCGACGGGTGGATATAGCACTTCCTGCACACGGTGGCGGTGTTGTTGAGCCGCTCGGCGACCCGGCTCACGGCGGCGACTACATTCCGCTTCGCCTCCGCGAGGGATTGGAACACCAAGCACGCCCCGAGTTCTGCGGCCGCATGGACCGTCCCGTTCCACGTGCGGAAATCTTTCGCGGTGAAGTCCCGGCCGGTGCACTCGCGCAGATACGCGTTCACGTCCGCGGAGCCGACGGTGTGCTGCCCCCCCGCGTCGTCCCTGTATTGGAACAAGTCTTGGCCCGGCAAATCTTGGCATCGCTTCAGCACGGTCGCGAGCCGCTTGTCGCTCAGGGCCAAGTCCGTCTTCACGCCGCTTTTGCCTTTGAAGCGGAAATGGACGGTGACCCCGGAGATATCGACGTGCCGATCACGCAGCGTCGTCAGGCCGAACGAGCCGTTGGTGCGGGCGTACTCTTCGTTGCCGACGCGGATCAGAGTCTGTTCGAGAAGCGTCACCACCGCCGCCAAGACTTTCTCGCGCGGCAGACCTTTGCGTCTCAGATCCGCCGCCAACCGCTTGCGCAACTTGGGGAGCGACCGCGCGAACTCGACCATCCGGCCGTACTTGGCCCCGTCGCGCACCTCGCCCCAACGCGCGTGGTAGCGGTATTGCTTGCGACCGCGATCATCGCGCCCCGTCGCTTGCAGGTGACCTTCGGGATGCGGACAGATCCACACGTCCCGGTACGCCGGGGGTATGGCGAGAGAGCGGATGCGATCCAAGGTCATTCGATCCCTCAGCGCTTTGCCGTCGGGGGTCGTGTA
>JAYTBD010000170.1:0-5297 GCA_043737155.1 Fimbriiglobus sp.
AGAGTGCCATCGCAAGGGCGGCGTCGGCCCGTTCGTCCTCGAGACGCTCGACGACGTGATCGCCCACAAGGGGATGATTCAAAAAGTGGTGGGCAAGGGGACCATGCCGCCGTGGTTCGCGGCGAAGCCCGTCAAAGGAGAGCATTCGCCGTTCGTCAACGATCGGTCGCTGTCGGAAATGGACAAGGCGGATCTATTGGCGTGGTTCAAGGACGGTGCGCCCGCCGGGGAAAAAACGGATGCCCCGCTACCCCGCTCATTCCCCACCGACTGGGTCATCGGCAAACCCGATTTGATCCTCCAACTCGAGAAGCCCATCGACATCAAAGCGACCGGCGTCATGAACTACCAGACCGTGGTCGTCGACACAAAGCTTGATGAAGACCGTTGGATTCAAGCCGTGGAAATCCGCCCGACCGCGAAAGAAGTGGTCCATCACGTCCTCGTCTTCACGGCCCCCGCAAAGACCGGCTTCGAGTTGTTTCCACCGAAGCCGCGCGGTGGCGAAGCATCAGGCTTCTTCGCCGCCTATGTCCCCGGGAACAGCGCGCAGATCTTCCCCGAAGGTTTCGGGAAGAAGCTAGCCAAAGGCTCTCGGTTGGTCTTCCAAATTCACTACACTCCGAACGGCACCGCGACCAAGGATCAATTGGAGATCGCGTTCAAATACGCCCCGGCCAAACCCGAAAAGGAACTCAAGGTTTTCGGATTGGCCAACCCGAAATTCGAGATCCCACCGGGGGACGACAACTACAAGAACTCCGCCGAGATCAAATTGCCGTTCGACGTGACATTGACGGGCCTGATGCCGCACATGCACGTCCGCGGGAAAGCGTGCAAGTACGTCGCAGAGCTGCCCGACGGGACGAAGAAAGTCCTGCTCGAAGTCCCGCACTACGACTTCAACTGGCAGTTGGGCTACAAGTTGGCGGAGCCGATGGAATTGAAGAAGGGTACTAAAATCATGTACACGGCATGGTTCGACAACAGCGACAAAAACCCGGCTAACCCCGATCCCAAGAAAACTGTCTATTGGGGGCCGCAGACCTTTGACGAGATGCTGCTCGGATACATCGAGTTCTACATGACGAAATGATCCGCGGAGACTTCACCTTCCCAGCCTCCTCTCCGAGGCGGAGAAGGGGTGCAAGAGAAGCCCGGGTCAATTGGACCCGGGCGTTTTCGTTTCATCGGTGGGCTTCAGGAAGTCGAGTTCCGGGTTGTATTCGAACGGCCGCTCGGCGGTCTTTTCCGCGAGCGGTTCGCGAGTTGCCCTCCGCTCTGCTCGGACACCGCGGTGGTAGCCCGAGAACCAGCGGACGGTGTTCCACCCCGCGAAGGCGATGGCCAAACCGCCGCCGAGGTTGAGGTTCTCGGGGGCGTAACGTGCGCTCAACCATTCCAAACCGACGGAATCGCGGAGCAGCAGCGCGATTCCCAGCATGAGCCAGAGCGCGCCGAAGACGAGCCGTGCATAGTTGAATTTCATGGCGAGTGCCCCTTTGCGCCATTTTAGTCATCGCGGGGTCAAATTACACTTTCGGGCGCTCGGCGACGGCGATGAGACAATCGCTGCGGCCCATGATGTAGACGAACCAACCGACGATCTTCGCCAGCGGTTTCCACGTCAGAAACCGGTCGAAGAACTCCGCGCGATCCGAGCGCACCGAGAGTTTCGCGCTCGAGCGGAGCCAGTCCGAATGGCGGAGGGTCCGCAGCGACTCGACGCGGAACCCCGCCGTTTCGAGCATCGCCGTCAAGGAGTCCGAGGTGAAATGCGTGAGGTGCCGGGGCAAATCGAGACCGAACCAATCGGCGCGGAAATGACGGAAAGCCCAACTGCCGATGTTCGGACAGGCGAGGATCACTTTCCCACCTGGCACGAGTAACCGGTGGGCTTCGCGCAAAATATCGAGCGGTTCGTGGACGTGTTCGATCGAATGCCAAAGGGTGACGATCTCGAACGAGCCGGGCCGGAGGTCGCCGTGGGGCAGGGTGCCGACGACGGCGTTGAGCCCGAGTTCTTCCTGCACGCTCTGCACCGCGCCGACGTTGGCGTCCAACCCGGTGACATCCCAACCTTGATCGGCCATGCGCTTCAGAAAACTCCCGCCGCCGCAGCCGAAATCGAGCAGTCGACCGACCCCGTCCCACGGCAGTAAGCCGCGGCGTTCCCGGCAGGGCTTTCCCAAGAAACGCTCGCGCAAGCGACCGCGCGGATTCGCTTGCGCGAGTTTGGCCGGTCGGCGGTGGGGTTGGTAATCGGCGGGGTAAAACCGGCCGATGGATTCGGGGCCGGGGCGGGGGTTGGTGTAGCTGAGTCCGCAGCGTCGGCAGCGGACGACCAAAAACCTCCGGCCGCGCTCGCCCGACGCGGCGGTCGAATCGGCGGCTTCGAAGCGGAGTTCTTCGTCGCGTTCGCCGCAGAGCGGACAGGGGGTATCGTCCCACTCGATGCTGTAATCCGTTAGGTCCGGCTGCTCGAACAGTTGGGGTCGGGGTGTCATCGGGTTACCACGGAGAACCGGGCCGGGGCGCGGTTCGGAGTGTAACCCCTGGGGGAAGTGAGTTTCAAGGTGAAGTGATCCGAAGGGTATACCTCTGGATTTTGGCATTTGCTCGTCTTTATGGCTGACTGCTGATATCTGATCGCTGACGACTGTCCCATTCGGAACCTCTTGAAACGAGACAGCAATCAGCGGTCAGATATCGGCAACACCATGCCGACACGAGTTTTGGAGAGTGCCAAAATCTAGAGGCACACCCTGATCCGAACAATGGACTTCCGAAGCCGGACTTCGGAAGTCGATGCCACTTACTTCTTCTCGATGATCCACGCGTTGCGGAAGACGAGCGGGTCGCCGTGATTCTGCAATTGGATCGCGCCGGGTTTGGTCGATTCGGGCTGACCGCCGCCGGTCGGACCTTTCAATTCCACGTTGTCGTGGATCTTCACGCCGTTGTGCAACACGGTGACGCGGGCCGGCTTCGACTTTTTATCGCCGTCGAATTCGGCGGCGGTGAAGTCGATGTCGTAGGTTTGCCACACCATCGGCGGCAGGCACATGTTCACGCTCGGCTTGTGCAACGTGTAGATCCCGCCGCACTCGTTGTTTTCCCCCTTGAGCCCGAAGCTATCGAGGATCTGCAACTCGTAGCGGTCTTGGAGGTAGAAGCCGCTGTTCCCGCGACCTTGGCCACCGCTGGCGGGCATCCACGGCAAACGGAATTCGATGTGGGCTTTGAAGCTGCCGTAGAGTTTCTTGGTCTTGATGCCGGTGTTCAGGAACTTGCCATCGCTGAGTTCGACGAGCTTGCCGCCGGTCCAGTTGGTTTCGTCGCCGGGCTTGGCGAAGAGGATGTCGGCACCCTCGGGGGCTTTCTCGCCGAGGGTGGGGGATTTGCGTTCGACCCGGTTGAATTTGGTGTCCATCTTCGCGCCGTCCTTGAGTGTCAGCTTGCCTCCGGCAATAGTGCCTTTCAAGGTTTTGCCGGTGATCGTCGCGGTGCCATCTTCGCCGCGAATAGCCTCGGCGATCATTTCCGACTTGCCGTCCCAGCCTTGGCCGGGCAATCCGCCCGACAGCACTTTGACGGCGAACTTACCCTCGCTTTTCGCCATCACTTGGACCCCGATCCTACCGCTGTCGATTTCCAACGTGGCCCTGCCAACGTACTCGCCCTGGATGGCGAAGTCTTTGTCCTCCTTCAAATCCTTCAGTTCGCTGATGGCGATCTTCTTCGGCTTGTCCTTCACTTGGGCGGGCGCGGCGACGGCCAGCGCGCCGGCGAGCAGTAGCGAGAGGGAAACGCGGATCATGGCGGAGAGCCTTTTAAAATGCGGATCGGGGCGGGTCAACGCTGGGTATTGTTCCCAATGCCCGCGCGGAGTCAATGGGGACGGCGTCGAAGCGAACTCGTAAAATTTTGGTAACCCCGAACACGGACGATCCCATGGCGAACGTTTCTACAATCGCGTTGCGCATGCCCGCCGAATGGGAGCCGCACCGGGCGACCTGGCTGGCGTGGCCGCACCGGCGCTCCGACTGGCCGGGGAAGTCTCGCGTGATCCCGCACGTCTACGGGGAGATCATCCGCATCCTCAGTCGGCACGAAGATGTGCACATCGTGGTGCAGTCGGTCGCGGATCGCACCGTGGCCAAACGCATCTTGAGGAAGTACGCCCCGCGTGCCGGTAACGTCCATTGGGAGGTGTTCGAGACGGACCGGTCATGGTTACGCGACTCCGGGCCGATTTTTGCACGCGCTTCGGATGGCTCCAAGGTCGCGCTCGATTGGCGCTTCAACGCGTGGGCTAAGTACGACGACTGGACGCGCGACGATCTGCTGCCCCGCCATGTCGCCGAACGGCTCGATTGCGAATCGGTGCAACCGACGCGCGGCGGACGGCGCGTCGTCCTCGAAGGGGGCAGTATCGATGTCAACGGGGCGGGGCTGATGCTGACGACGGAGGAGTGCTTGCTGAGTCCGGTCCAAGAGCGGAATCCGGGTTTCACCGGCGCGGACTACGAGTCGGTGTTCGACGCATGCCTCGGGGTGAAGAAAGTCCTGTGGTTGGACAAAGGCATCGCTGGGGACGATACGCACGGTCACGTCGATGATCTCGCGCGGTTCGTGGGGCCGCGAACCATCGTTACGGTCGTCGAAGACGACTCGGCCGATGCGAATTATGCGCCGCTGCAAGAGAACCTCGAACGGTTGCGCGGCTCCACCGATCTCGACGGGCACAAGGTCGAAATCGTCCCGCTGCCGATGCCCCGACCGATGCACTACG
Organism: Fimbriiglobus sp.; assembly: GCA_043737155.1. Taxonomy (GTDB): domain Bacteria; phylum Planctomycetota; class Planctomycetia; order Gemmatales; family Gemmataceae; genus JALHQU01. The sequence continues at coordinate 4,796 of JAYTBD010000170.1, forward strand.
CCGGCCAGCGCCTCCCCGCCAGCTACGCGAATTTCTACATCGCCAACGGAGTCGTGCTGGTTCCGACTTTCAACGATCCGGCGGACCGGACCGCACTCGGTATTTTAGCGGAGTTGTTTCCGGAGCGGGAAGTGGTCGGTATCCATAGCGTCGATCTCGTTTGGGGATTGGGAACACTGCACTGCATGACGCAGCAGGAACCGACGTGATGTGTACTGGACCGTCCATTGCCAAATCTCATCTCGCAGGGTGGTGGTAGAGTCGACGGAGTCCCACCCGGGCATCGGGCGTCGCGAACCGCCACTGCGCTCCCGCTTTCGCCGCGTTTCGTCTCCCGCGCCGCGATCGCTTCGGCCATCTCCTCGGCGTCCTCGAAGCGCCGGCCGATGCACCGCCGCGTCGGCACGCCCAGTTCCGTCTCCGTCGCGTTCGGCCAACTCCCGTTCCGCGGGGTAGGGACCAACCGCAACCGCCGGGCCAACCGGTGGGCGGTCGCCGCGTA
>JAYTBD010000171.1:0-5294 GCA_043737155.1 Fimbriiglobus sp.
GCTTCGGATAGCCGGGGTGGACGCTCGTCGTCGCTTGGATCACGCCGAGGGCGCCGCTCTTGAAGCGCAGCACGGCGACGGCGGTGTCCTCGACTTCGATGCGATCGTGGGCCAGCGTCGCGGTGAAGCCGCTCACGTGCGTCACGTCGCCCATCATCCAGAGCAGCAAATCGACGTTGTGGATGGCTTGGTTCATCAATGCCCCTCCGCCGTCGAGGGCTTTTGTGCCCTTCCAACCGCCTTCGTCGTAATAGGCCTGCGAACGCCACCATTTGCAGGTCGTTTCGCCGAGTGTGAGCTTGCCGAAACGACCGGAATCGATGGCCGACTTGAGTTCCAAATTCGCATCGCCGAACCGGGACGGGAAGATCGTGCAGAGCTTCACGCCGTGTTTGTCGCATGCGTCGATGATCGCATCGCAGCGCGCTTCGGTGATCTCCAACGGCTTCTCGACGACGACGTGTTTGCCCGCCGCGGCGGCGAGCAGCGCCGGTTCGCGGTGTGCCCCGTTCGGCGTCGTGATGATGACCGCATCGACGCCGGGAATTTCGAGTGCGTCGCCGAGGTCGGTGAAGACGGGGCAGTCGCCCAGCGACATCTCGCCGACGAATTCTTCGCCGGTCGGGGCCTTGCGGCTGACCACGGCGGCGATGCGGGCACCGGGGATCTCGGCGATGGCCCGGGCGTGGAAGCGGGCGATCATCCCGCAGCCGACGAGGGCGAACCCGATGGGGGGTGGCATGGATTGGCCTCTTGCAATGATCCGGAGGTTCCTCGTAGGGCGGGTGGAGTCTTCGTAACCCGCCACGCTAGGAAGTACGCTCCGCCTTATGTGTGCTGGCTCACTCTATGCAGCGGCGGGTTCCGAAGACTCCACCCGCCCTACAAAACTATCGACACTGCCAGCAACTTCGGCACGAAAATGATCCCTCCGACGATCACCGATCCAATACTCACCAACAACACCGCTCCCGCCGCTTGATCCAAGCAACCGCGCATCCGGTTCTTCGTCGCATCGTCGAGCGCGTGAAATAGCGTTTCGATCGAGCTATTGAACGTTTCGGCCGTGAAGACGCCGGCGATGCACCCGATTAACAAACACCACTCCACCGGCGAACAACCCATACCCACGGCGAGGGCGACGACCATCGCGGCCACGGGAACTTGAACGCGGAAGCTCGATTGCTCGCGCACGGCTCGGGCGACGCCGGCGAATGCTTCCGCGAATTTCGCCCGCCACCGCCGACGCGTCGCCATGGCATCACCGGAGGTAGGGCGAGCCGGTCGGGACGCCGGGGCGGTTGATCACGGCCGCGTTCGGGAGCAGCAGGACTTGGACGCCGAAGTTGTTGACGAAAGCGTTGTAGCTGAAGCCGAGCGAGAGCGTTAAATCCGTGCCGGTGCGGTTGAACGCGACGGAGGTCGATTGCGCGATCTCGGTGCCGAAGTCGAAGACGTTCGCCGCGGTGATGCTGTACTTCCGGTTGAGCTGGTAGCCGAGCACCGCGATCAGCGCCCGGCTGCGCACGGGGTCGACGTGCCGATAGCCGAGGTAGAAGTTGCCGCCGTCGGGGCGGTTGTAGAAGACGCCGACGTTCACGTATGTCGCGGCCGGGTCGAAGGGGTCGGTCCACCCCGACGAGCTGAGGGCTGTGCGGTCGCCCCAATTCCAGACGAAATTGTATTCGAGGAACGCGGTGCCCTTGCCGAAGTTGTCCCGGTCCGGCTTCGGGTAGAACGAAGCCGACAAATCGAGCGTCATCCAATCGACGGTGTGATCCCGCCCCGGCACGCCGCGCTTGGTTTGCAAGCGCTGGCGGACATCGGCTTGGATCACCTGCAGCGTGTCGAGCGTCTCCGGGCGGTTGTCGAGCACCCGGCGGACCGCGTAGCGCTGGGCGTCGAAGCGCGGCGAATCCCGCAGTGCGATCCCGTCCGCCCCGGCCACGAAGAGGTCGGCGTAGGGCCGGAAGGAGCGGGCGGAGAGATCATTGCTGTCGTCGTTGAGCCGGTCCAACAGCGGGAGATTCTCGAGTGAACTGCTCGCTTTGGCGGCGTAGTAGTTGGCGCCCCATTCGACCTTGTGGTTCAATCCGCGCACGTTGAACAACTCGCTGCTCGCGTCGGCGTAAAGCTTGGAGAACGGGATCGACGCCCGCACGCCCCCGGCCCCGAGCACGCGGCCGCGATCGTCGCCGGTCAGATCGCGCGAGTAATAGGTCGCATCCACGATCCCGTACGGTTCGAACCGCGCCGGCCCCAAATCGAACGGGATCGACAGCCGCTGATTCAAATTGAGGCGGGCCGTATCGACCTCGGTCGCTTCCGTCCGGATGACGGGCAGCGGCTCTTGCGTCGCGGGCTGCAGTCGGGCGTAACCCGCCGAACCGCGGGCGCTATAGAGGAACAAGTCGAAGAACGATTGTCCCGTCAACGCCCCGTCGACGCGGGGCAGCCATTCGGTCTCGGTCACCCAATCCCGGTTGACGTTCGCCTCCGCGAGGGCCGACCATGAGAAGTTCCCGTTCGCCCCGTATAAGTAAGCGAACGTTTCTTGGTTCGGCTCGTTGTCGTAACGCAGCTTGAAGAATTGCTCGTAGAAATTTTTGTCGCTGAGGTACGCGGCTTGGCCCATGAACCGGGCGTAGCTGGCCCCGTCCTCGTAGATCTCTTGGGTGTGCGTCCAGACCGCCCGACCGCGGAAGTCGGGGTGCTCCGGCTCCGGACCGCGGAAGCCGCCGAGCACGTCCTCGCCTTTGTCGCTCATGCCGTACAGGCTGATGTTGCCGTTGTTGGCGAATGTGTCTCCGAACAAATTCCTGTAGATGAACTCGCTACCGAGGCCGGGGCCGCGCTTGCTGAGGTAGTCGGTTTGCAGGTACCAACGCGTGTCCGGTGGGCCGCGGGTCCCCAAAAGTTTGTAGGCGTCGAAGGTCGCCGACACGCTGAATCCGTTGATCGTATTGTTGCCGAAGCTCAGATTGGTGAACGGCCCGAATGGCTCGCTGATATCGGTTTTGTATTTCGGATACGCGAAGAACGGCACGCCGAGGAGTTCGAAGCGGTTGCGCTCCGCGGTGAGATCGCGTTGGCGCCCGGTTTCCACTTCGCCCGTGCCGAACTTGCGATAGGGGCGGCCGAAGATATTGCGCCGGACGACGTTTTGCTCGGTGAGCGTCGCTTGCCGGCTGCGGATGGTCAACGCCGGGTCGGCGGGCCGCTTGCTGGAAAAAAGCAGCGTGTCGAAGGCGCGCCATTCGTGGGGCCCGAGCCGCCAAATCTCCGGGGAGCGGAGATGGACCGGATCGGTGGCCGCGGACAACCGCGTCTCGAGATCGGCGACGAGGGCGATGGCTTTGCTCTTGTCCAAGTCGTAGTAGAGTTCCTCGGCGCGGAGGATCTGTTCCTCGGCGGGGCCTCCACCGGCCGCACTCCGCGTCAGGACAACGACATTCCCCGAGCAGTAGAGTTCGATGGTCATCTTCTTGGATTTGCCGTCGTCCGGCTTGGCCGGATCGGTCCGCTCGGTGCGGATTCCGCCCAGAACATCGGTGCCCTTCTTGGCCCCCTTCACCCAGATCACGGCGTTGTCCATCGCGAATTCGATTTCCATCGCCGGCTGACTCGGATCGGCCGCGAGCATCACCACGTTCACTTTCAACCCGCCGGTGTAAGTGATCCGCTGCACGTCGTCCCCGATGGGATCGACTATGTAATCGTTGAGCTTCCCATAGCGCGGGGAGAAGCGGATGACTTGTTTCGTGGACGCGGGCAAGGTGACACTGCTCCCGTCGGGCAGGATCACTTCCGGCGTCAGGGGCGTCGTGAGTGTCGGCGGGGGGAGCGGGCCCGGGGGGATCGTCGGCTGGAGGACCGTGCGCGTGTTGATGCCGCCGGGCGACGGATTCGGCAACGGCGGGGATTCAAATTGCTCCGCTTCGAAGTTGGGCAACGGAGGCAGAGGAAGAGTCGGGGTCACCGGCGCCGATTGGGCGCGGACGACCGCCGATCCGTGCAGCGCGGCGAAGGCCACGGCGCACAATCCCCACGTCCAGACTCCGGCGGGCCGCCTTGCCACACTACCTCCGTCGATCCCGTTGATGCATGCGTTGGGTCGCGGACTATAAACCGGGGCCGAATCCTGTCAAGGCGGAGAAGTGGGCGGGGGGTGCACCTATGGATTTTGGCACCTGCCCGTCTTTCTGGCTGATTGCTGGTATCTAATCGCTGACAACTGTCCCATTCAAAACCTGTTGGAACGAGACAGTACTCGGCAGTCAGCGGTCAGATATCAGCGAGACCATGCCGATATGAGTTTTGGAGAGTGCCAAAATCTAGAGGCACACCCGTGGGCGGGGGGATTGTGGTCGATTTCGTAGGTCACGCTCTGCGTAACGCCCTTCCCGTACCGGATTCTCACCGGCGTCACGCAAAGCGTGACCTACTGGACCGACCGGTGTAAATTGTCACACAACCCAACAACCGTAGGGGCACCCCTTGTGGGTGCCCGCGAACGGTATGCCCGAGTCCATTTGCCGAAACGAAACAGGCCCCGGTATCCCTTTCCAGGGCACCCACAAGGGGTGCCCCTACATTTTCGCGCGTTGCGATGGTGACATTTATCGGAAGTCGGTCTACTACCAAATCCGCCCGGCCGTACCGGTTGCTCACCCGTCCCCTCCGTCTTACATTGACGGTACAGGCGACAGACACGGATTCGACCACGGTGACGCATGTTCGAAGGGATCACGAAAGGGCTATCGGACGCTCTCAAGAAGCTGCGCGGGCGGGGGCGATTGACCGCGGAGAACATCCGCGAGGGCTTGCGCGAAGTCCGGCGGGCACTGCTCGAAGCCGACGTAAATCTTACGGTGGTCACGGCGTTCATCGCCAATGTCGAAGCGCGCGCCGTCGGGCAGGATGTGCTCGAACGCGTCGATCCGTCCGAGCAGATCGTCAAAATCGTCTACGACGAACTCTGCGCGCTGATGGGCCCGGTCGATCACAAAATCCCCCAGCGGGCCGACCGGCCGGTCGTCATCATGCTCTGCGGTTTGCAGGGTTCGGGTAAAACGACGACCGCCGCAAAACTCGCGCTCACTCTCCAAGCCCGCGGACGCAAACCTTTCCTCGCGGCCGCCGACTTGCAGCGCCCCGGTGCCGTGGAGCAATTGCAAACCCTCGGTAAACAGATCGGCGTGACGGTCTACAGCGAGGCGACCAACCCCATCGACGTTTGCCGCAACGCGGTGATCGAAGCGAAGAAACAACTCTGCGATGCGGTCATCCTCGAC
>JAYTBD010000172.1:0-2095 GCA_043737155.1 Fimbriiglobus sp.
CCGGACTTCGGAAGTCGGGGCAGAGTCTTTCGGAAGTGTGTTGCTGACGACTGATCGCTGAAAGCTGTTTCGTTTACAAGGTTTTGAATGGGACAGCGATCAGCGATCAGCGATTAGCCGGGAAGACCACATCGTGTTCCGGCCCTGATGGCGCATCACCGACGCCGTGCTCGCGATCAGCAGCAGGAACAGCAGCGTGTGGCTGCCGTAGGCGAGGCAGCCGTCTTGGAATGCCTCCGGCCCCAAGCTCGGGCCGAATTGGAGAAGCAGAACCGCGCCCAGCATCGTGTATAGCGCGATTCGCCAGCGCCGGGTCAGCGCTCCGCTCGCCAGCACCGCGAAGAGCACGGCGAAGGGCAACATCAGCGTCGTGGCGTGGTGCTTCCACGTCCGTTCGCTGAAAAGCAGCATGCCGAGCAGCACGTAGCCGCACTCCGCGGCGAAGAGTAAGCCCGTTCGATTGTCGCGCTTCGACACATTCGCCCAACCGAGCCAGAGTAGCACCCCGACCCAGATCGTTTGGCAAACGCGGATCAATACACGCGCGTTGTCCGGGCCGATGTCCGCGATGGTGTGGTAACCGCCCGGGATCGGCTTGTCGTCCTCGTCCCAATCGATGCTCGACGGTTCGTCGGTCAACAGGCGGACCACGGCGCCGGGGATCGATTGGTTCGCGTGCTCGCTCGTGATCTCGCCTTCGACCAAGAAGGGCTTGGCCATCACGTCGTACCAGCTTTCGAGCAGCACGAGGTTGTGCTTCCAACCGAGCGTCGCACCCGGCACCGCGAAGAACCAGATGCCGAGGCCGAGGATGCAGCCGAGCAGAATCTTCCCGCCCGAGTTCCACGCCGCCGGCAAGACTTTCTCCTTTGCGCGGATCGCCATGACGATGGATGATGTCAACTTCCATCCGAAGTAGGGCACGAACAGCGCCGGCGTGATCTTGCAGGCGATGGCGAGCGCCAGCACGATACCGGCGGTCACGTCCCAACCGCGTCGGTAGAGTTCGAGGGCGCCGAGGCAGAGGAACGCGATGTAGATGTTGACGTTCCCGTGCGACAAGTCGCCGAGGAGCGGGTGCAGGCTGAACAGGAGCGCGAGCAGCTTCGCCCAATCGGGCATCGGCCCGCAGAGGCGGTAGGCCCAGAGCAAAGCCAGCCCCGCCATCCCGACTTTGAGGAAGAACCAGAGCATGGCGCCGGCGGCCACGGGTTCACCCGGCAGAATTGTCAACCCAAGTAGACGCAGACGGATCTGAATGGTCGGGAGTTCGGCGAGCGGCCAGAGGGTGAGGGCGAGGATCGGCGGATTCGGATAGTTGTACAAGCGGTAAATGTCGTCGCCTTGTTTCAAACCCGGCATCGACCCGCGACCGGGCGTTTCATCCCCGATGAGTTGGGGACGCCAGCGCAGGAACGCGGTCCGGGTCTGGGTCCCGAGGCGACTCGGCTTCGCGCATTTCTGGTAGTGCTGCCACGCGCTGAACGCCACGACGACCAGCAGACAACCGACGACGACGCGGCGGGAATTCGCATTCATGCGGGAAGTCTATCGGCGGACCTTCCCGCGGCACAAGGGCAGCCGAAATCGGGTCTCTGACTGAACACTGCTCGCTGATCGCCGAACGCTGTTTTTGATGCCGGTAAGCTCGGACAGTTGTCAGCGATCAGCCTTCAGCGTTCAGTTCAGAACAGATACGCGGCCCGATACAATACTCCCCCCGCACCGAGGAGCTTCGCCCATGTCCGACTCAGCCCCGATCCGGGAACCGCTCTCGGTGAACGAGCGGCGGGTGCTCGGCGTCCTCGTCGAAAAGAACAAGACCGCCAAGACGCCTGACACTTATCCGATGACGCTCAACGGCGTGACGGTCGGCTGCAATCAGAAGTCGAACCGCGACCCGGTGCTCGAACTCGATGAAGACGACGTCGATGAAACGCTGACCGACCTCATGAAGAAAGGGCTGACCATCAAGCAGCAAGGGGGCCGCACCGACCGCTGGCGCCACTTGCTGTACGACGCTTGGAACCCGACGAAGGTGGAACTGGCGATCCTCGCGGAGTTGCTCCTGCGCGGCCCGCAATCCGAGGGCGAC
>JAYTBD010000173.1:0-5290 GCA_043737155.1 Fimbriiglobus sp.
CGTCCAAGCGGCGCTCGAACTCCTGAAAAGCCGGCCGGCGGCGCGCGTCCTCGATGTCGGCACCGGCTCGGGCTGCATCGCGATCAGCTTGGCACACCAGTGCCCCGGTATCGCGGTGCAAGCGGTAGACGTTTCCCCCGACGCACTCGAGGTAGCCCGGCGCAACGCCGCGCTGCACGGCGTCGACGACCGCATGCGGTTCCGCCTCGGCGATCTCTTCGCCCCGATTCCCTCCGAGGACCGCTTCGATTTGATCGTCAGTAATCCTCCATACATCGCACCGTCGGAGATCGCCAAGTTGGCGCCGGACGTGCGTGATCACGAACCGCGACTCGCCCTCGACGGCGGGCCGGACGGGCTGGCGTTCTACCGACGCTTGGCGGCCGATGCGGGGAACTTTCTGAATTCGGGCGGCACCCTGCTTTTGGAAATCGGCTCCACTCAACACGACAGCGTGCGCGCCATCTTCGCAGACCGGCCGGAATGGATTCTCGGCGAAACTGTGAAAGATCTCGACGGCCGATGGAGAGTGGTCGTCGCGCAGCGCCGCTGAATCCGATTGCGCCCTATTTCCTCGCGGTGTCACCGTGTTATCGGCGCGTCGGAGCCGGTGGAGTCATCCATCACCCCGCGGCGACGGCGTTGGTGAGGTGCTGGACCGCCGCGGCGACGGCCCCTTGCAACTTCGTCCCCTTCGCCCGCACGATCCTGCAATCGGCGAACGACGGCCGCAGCGCCCGCTTCGCCGTGAGATCGACGACCCGTTGAAACAGCCCGTCGTCGGCCGCGAAGAGCCGGCTGTGGACGAACACCGTCGACGGGTTGAACAGGTTGATCACCGCCGCAACCGCGATGGACAGGTACTTCGCCGTCTCGTGCAACTCTCCGGCGAGCGGGCCGCGCCCCGAATGCACGAGGGCGAGCGCTTCTTCGACGCCGACGGCCCGATTCAATTTGCGGCCGACGCGCAGTGCGAATGCGGCGTCGTTGCAGACCGTCTCCAAGCAGCCGGTGTTACCACAACCGCACGGCCGGCCCCCCTCCGCGACCACGGTGATGTGTCCGATTTCCCCGGCCAACCCGCTGTGGCCGTTGAGCACGCGCCCGCCGCTCATCACCCCCAGGCCGACGCCGGCGCCGACGTCCATAATGGCGAAGTCTTCGAGCCCCACGGCCCCGCCGTAGTCCCGCTCGGCGAGGCAGAGGGCGTGCGATTCTTGGACCAGCACCCCCGGCAGACCGAGGCGTTCCTCGAGGTCGGCGGCGGGGCGCTGTCCGTCGGTCATCGGCAAGTTCGGAGACAAGACCCCGAGACCCTGCCGGTCCTCGATCAGCCCCGGAAGACTGATTCCGAAGCCGAGGGTCGCCATGGCCCCCTTGTCCATCAGCGATTCGCACTGCTTCGCGAGGGCGTCGATCAACTTGGGATAGGTCGGCGGCGTGACGAAACTCCGCCCTTCGGGGTGGAGCATACCATCGAGACCCGCGCTGACGACTTCGCAGCGGGCCGCATCGATGACGACCCCGAGCACCTGCGCGTTCGCCGTGGCCAAACGGAGTTGCAACGCGGGCCGACCGCGCGCCGCTCCCGGCGCCGCCGATTCTTCGACCAGCCCCGCCTTGAGCAGGGATGCGACCGCCTTGGAAACGGTCGGCGCACTCAGCCCCGACGACCGCGCGACATCGGCGCGCGACAGCGGCCCGCGCGCTTGGATGACGCGCAGGACTTCGCGCTCGTTCCATTTGCCCACCGAGCGCGGGCGCAGTGCTGTGATGTGACGCATAGGTCAATAACCCATGTCGAATTCTTGGGCCTCGGCCGCCAACTCTTCGAGCACTTTCATCCGCGCCTCTCGGTTGCGGATTTTGAAATCTATCACATCCTTGAACAGCACCCACCGGTGGGTACCGACCATTCGGTGCGGGAGTTGGTTCGTCTCGATGAGTTGAATCACGAACGGCCGGGAGACATTGAGGATGTCGGCGGCTTGCCGGGTCGTCAACTCGGCGTGCGTGGGAACTATTGTGATCGCGTTTCCCTTGGCCATGTTCGTGAGGATGTCTTGGAGCAGGCGGCAGAGCGACGCGGGAATCGGAATGGATTCGTCCCGGCCCTCGGACTCGACCCGGATGCTTAGCGATGTCGGATTCGGTATCGACGACAACCGCCGACTCGATTCCTCAGCCGCTCGGCTATCCGCCTCCTCGGGAACGAACATATCCGAACGATCCAAAAGTGACACCATGACCCGCTCCGATTCGAATTCTGATTGCAAACTCTATCCGTCATTCACTGCAAGTCAAAGAACGAATCAATCGAATTCAGAATCGCTGTGATGAGTTCTCTCTCGCTACTACCGCACATACGATTTTCGGGCCGGGTCGAGTACGACCGGGTGCTGTTTCTCTTGGAGGACATCGAGAAAGTCGCCGATACCCGATTTGTGGATGAAGCCGCACTCTTGCGCCGTGATCGGTAGCACCCACAGCAATTCTGTGGCGTCGCCATCGAGCGATAAAAGTTCGGGAAGCGTGTTATCGGGTGAGATGATGCTCTGCATGAACAACAGGTGATCGAGTTTAGACTTGGCGAAGAGCGGCTGAGCGGGTTGGCCATTATTCATCGTCGTCCCGGATTTGTAGTAGCTCCCTTGGTCGTGCGGGATCCGCGCCAGCCAACGCAATAGTTCGACGTACTCTCGGTTCGGATCCCGCGCGTACAGGATGAGTTCGGCGCGTCGGGGTAATTGGCCCGCCGGCACCGACATGGGTTGATCGCTCATGCCCCCGGTGACGAAGGTGTAGAAATCGCGATCCCGCTGCCCCGGCTCGAAGATGTAAACATCGATATGAGGTACGAGTGGAAGGAGTTCGTGACTGACGGTGTGGCGACTCCCGAAAAGTTCGACGTAGACCTTCTCGCGTGCTTCAACGAGATGATCCGTCCGATATTCACTGAAGCCGAAGTTGGGTTTGTCAGCCATTTGCGATTCCTCATACGCAAGAAGATATTCGTTATCACATCCCCGCGATCAACTCCTTCACCTTCGCTTCGATCGAGTCGCGCACCTTGCGGAACTCGTCGTCCGGCAGTTCCTTCGGGTCGGGGATGTTCCAATCGACGCGCCGCTCCGCCTTGACCAACGGGCAATAGTCGCCGCAGCCCATTGTCACGGCGACGGCCACGTCGGTGCCGTTGTAGTTGTCGAGCGATTTCGATTCGTGCTGATTTAGGTCGTAACCCAACTCGGCCATGAACTGCACGGCGCGCGGGTTGACCTTGCCGCTCGGTTTCGAGCCGCTGCTGTGCGCTTCCACCTTGCCCGCGCCGTGGATCTTGGCGAACGCCTCCGCCATCTGGCTGCGATTCGAATTCTCGATGCAAACGAACAATAGGCGGGGCAAACTCACGGGGAAACTCCTTCGGCGGCGGTGCAGCAGCCCGGTTCGCTGATCGCCCGGCACGTCGGCACGGCGAGCAGCGATCCGAGGATCGGGGCGGTGAGATAAATCCAAACGGCGGAGACGGTACCCGAGACGACGGCCGGGGCCAGCGACCGGGCCGGGTTCATGCTCGCCCCGGTGATCGGCCCGGCGAACAGCGCTTCCAACCCGATGATCGCCCCGGCGACGAGGCCGACGGTGATCCCTTTGTGCGCCGCGCCGCGCGTTATGCACAGCACGGCGAGCATGAGGAACCACGTCAGGAGTATCTCGAGCGCGAACGATTGCCACACGGAGCCGCGCGGCAGCGTTGCCCCGAGAGTGAGATCGTCGGGAAACAACATCAGCAAAAGCGCGCTGGCGGCGAAGGCACCCGCGACTTGCGCGCCGATGTACGGCAGCACTTCGCCCCACGGAAACCGGCGCGCGAATGCGAGTCCGAGGGTGACGGCCGGATTCAGGTTGGCCCCGGATCGGTCCCCGAGAGCGTAGACGAGCGCCAGCACCACGAGGCCCCACGTCAGCGCGACGCCGACGTGCGTGAGCGACCCGGTGGCAGTTTGAACCACGATGGCCCCGCAGCCGACGAAGACGAGGATGAAGGTGCCGAGGCACTCGGCGAAGCAGCGGCGGGTGAGCGTGAGCATGGGGCTAGTTTATGAGTTGTGCGATCAGTCGCCGAGCTCCCTCACCAGCAGTTCCCAGAGGGAATCGAGGCTCTGGACAATCACCTTGGCGTCGGTCAACACGGGCATGAAGTTGGTATCGCCGGTCCAGCGCGGGACGATGTGCCAGTGCAAGTGCCCCGGCAATCCGGCCCCGGCGACGCGGCCGAGGTTCAAGCCGATGTTGAACCCGTCCGGTTTCATACTCGCTTCGATCGCGGCTTGCATCCGGATCAGTGTGCGTTGGAGGTCGAGCAATTCGCGGTCGGTCAAGTCGTCGAGTCGGGCGGCGTGGCGAAGTGGGGCGACGAGCAAATGGCCGTTGTTGTACGGGAAGCGGTTGAGCACCACGGCGGAGTGGGCCGAGCGGTGGACGATCAAATTCTCGCGGTCACTCGCTTCCGCCAAACCCCGGCAGAGAAAGCAATCGTCGGCGTGCGGGGTCGGCGCGACGGGCTTCGGATTCGCGACATAGGCTAGCCGCCACGGTGCCCAGAGGAGTTCCATCGATGTCTTGCTCCGGGTGGGTCGGCACGGGCCGCAAACGCATTCTAAGCTAGTCGGCCCCATTGTCGTCCGGAGAGATCCCGATGTTCCGCCGCGCGTCCTTCGGATTGCTAGTATGCACGCTGACCCTGATGGCCGCCGAGGGGCCGAAACCCGCGGCGCCGGAGGCGGGGCAACTCGACCCCAAGCAGTTCAAAGCCGTGTGCGAGAGCGCCGATGTGCTCGTGCTGGGGAAGGCCTACGCGATTTTAGAAGCGACGCTCGATTCGGAACCGCCGACGGCGGTGTATTCGACGGCGAAGCTCGAAACCAAAAACCTGAAGTTTCTGAAGGGGCGCGAAAAACTCGGCGATCGCCCGACCGGCCGCGTGGCGGAGGCCTTCGACGAACTCGGTCAACCGGCCGTGACGCTCATGGACAAAAAGGTGCTCGTGGCGTTCAAGTGGGAGGGGAAAGTATTGAAGTTGACGCTGCTGAGCGCGGTCAACGCGGCGGACTTAGCGATGATTCTGGAGAAGTACCCGGAAGCCCGGTAGGTCACGCTCTGCGTGACGGCACGTCACGCCGGGCGTGACCTACTAGTGCGTCACCGCACGAGTTCCTTTGGGTAGAGGAAGGCCAGCTTCTTTCTGGCGTCGGCCACCCGGAACGTCCAGACGATTTTGGCCCGCACC
>JAYTBD010000174.1:0-2094 GCA_043737155.1 Fimbriiglobus sp.
CACCACTTGGTCGTCGGCGGTGGGCACGGTCAGGCCGACCCCGGTCGAGAAGTTGAGCGTCTCGCTCCGCGTCCAGAGGTGCTTGAGCGCGAAGCGCAGGTTGCCGAGTTCCACGTCCTTCGTTTCGAAACCGTCGGTGAACGTGCTGGCGAGCGTGCCCGCGAACGGCATGCGGATTTCGCCCGACCAGCGGCCGTCGAGGAAGGTTTTCTCGAAGCCGACCATGAAGCGGTTCACGGTGACGCCCGCGTCGGTGAACGGTACGCCATCGAAGGTGTCGTACCCGAAAATGATCCGGTCCCGCGGCATCGGGCTGGTGTCCTCGGACAGCTTCAACCGGCCGACGGTGCTGCTCGCGCCGGGTTGGGCGAGGTTCTTTTCCCCCGTGAGCACGGCGGTGTAATTGATGACGTTCCCCTCGATGTTTCCATCGACGGCGCCCACGGTCACGGTCGGCACGGTCAACCCGCGCGTCGCCCGGGTCACCTGGGGGTTGATGGCCCCGCGATTGCCGAGGAGCTTGGTCCGATCCGCCGGTGAGAGCTTGTTCAACTGCGCGATTTGCCGGGCCGTGAGATTGCCCGTCGAGAACAGCGAATTCAGCGCGGACTGTGCGAATTCGCGGTCGAAGTCGGGATTGGCCGCACCCGTGAGAACGACCGGTTGGACGAACGTGAGGTCGCTGTTCGAAAAGCCCGCGTCCAAACGCGTGGTGCGGTTCGGCGTGCCGAACGAGATCGTCGAACCGGGGAAGTTCGGATTCACAAACACCGCGGGCGTCCCGCTGGCCGTCAAAGCACCGACTTGGCAATTGAAGCTGCAAAGGACGTTTGCCGCATAGCGGATCCGCAACGCCCGGGCTCCCACCAAATCCCCGTCCATGTTCGGCGCGGCGGACGCGGCCGACAATCCACCGCCTTCGGCACTGCGCGAGAAGGCCCCATCGCGGAGCGCGTTCTCGGCCGCGCGGGGCAACTGGGCGTTGGGATCGAAGCCGGGAATCGTGGGCAACGTACCCGGCAGCGTCGCGGGCGGGCAGTTCGGATAGATGGGAGCGACCAAAGGGCATGGCGGCGTCTGAGCCGACAGAGTCGGAGCCGCGAGAAACGCCGTGAGACCTACAGCGGATCGAATGGGCCAGCGCATGGTAAGGTCTCGAAGGTGGGCGCTTTGGGCGCAACCGAAGATACCCATGCAATCGGCACAACTGGCCCGACCGAATTATTCAATCTCGTAGATAAATTGCTTATCTCCCCCCACTTTCACAGAAACCTTGGATACCGCCCGTCCCTCCGCTTGCCGCACTAGGATCTCGCGCGCCATCGGCGAGAGGACGTTGTTGGTCAGGATGTGATCGACGTTGCGGGCCCCGCTTTCGACTTCTTTGCACCGCGCCGACACGGCCTCGATCACCGCGGGATCGAAGCTGAATGCGGCTTTATGGTTGGCCATCAACCGCTCGCCGATCTTTTTCAGTTGCAGTTGGATGATCCGGCGCAGCACATCGTCGCCCAGGGGGAAATAGGGGACGATGGTCATGCGTCCGAGCAAGGCGGGCTTGAACGATTTGAGCAAATCGGGGCGGAGCAATTCGGCCAAGCCCGCCGAATCGGGGGCGGTATCCGGGTCGGCCATCGCCTTCATGATGGTGTCGGTGCCGACGTTCGAGGTGAGCAGAATGATCGTGTTCTTGAAGTTCACTTCGATTCCGCGCGAGTCGTTGAGCACGCCCTTGTCGAAGACTTGGTAGAAGATTTCCTGCACGGAAGGGTGCGCCTTCTCGATCTCGTCGAGTAGCACGACCGAATAGGGCCGGCGGCGCACGGCTTCGGTGAGGACACCGCCTTCGCCGGAGCCTTCGTAGCCGCGCGGCGAACCGATGAGCTGCGAGACCTTGTACTCTTCTTTGAACTCGGACATGTTCACGACGACCATGTTGCGGTCGCCGCCGTAGAGCAGGTCGGCGAGGGCCATCGCAGTTTCGGTCTTGCCGACGCCGGAGGTGCCGACGAGCAGGAAAACGCCGACGGGCCGGCGCGGATCGGCGAGATCGGCCCGGGCCGTGCGGATGCGCTCGGCGATGGCCTTGAGCGC
>JAYTBD010000175.1:0-2089 GCA_043737155.1 Fimbriiglobus sp.
CAATTTGGAAGACTCCTTCGCCAAGGTCGAGAACGACGAGATCTGGCTCATCGGCTGCGAAATCCCCGAATACACCTTCGGCAACCGCTTGAACCACAGGCCGAAGCGGGATCGCAAACTGCTGCTCCGCAGGCGCGAGATCGCCAAATTCGCGCTGAAAGGGGAGCAGAAGGGCTTCACCCTGATCCCGGTCCGGATGTACTTCAAGGATGGCCGGGCGAAGGTGGAGATCGCCGCCGCGCGCGGGAAGCAGGCCCACGACAAACGGCAGTCGCTCAAGACGTCGGAAGCGAAGCGGGAGATGGACCGGGCGATGTCGAAACGCCGGCGCGGGTGAGCCGTGAACATCCTCGCGTTGGTCGAAGCCGAAGATCACGTCTGCTGCCGCTACCGCATCGCGGCGTTCCGGCCCCACCTCGAAGCCGCGGGACATACGCTGGTCATCCGCGCACTGCCCAAAGCAATTCTCGGTCGCTGGCGCGAGTTGTCCAAAGCCGGTGCAGCGGACGTCGTGATACTCCAACGCAAGTTGCTCTCGAGAATCGAAGTGGCATTGCTCCGGCGCAAGGCCCGTCGATTGATCTTCGACTTCGACGATGCGATCTGGCTCCGGGATTCCCATTCGGGCAAGGGCTTCGACGATACCAAGCGCTTGCAGCGATTCCGGGCCATCGTCCGTGCGGCCGATGCGGTGGTCGCGGGCAACCCGATTCTCGCCGAACAGGTCGGATCCAAGGCGACGGTCATCCCGACCTGCATCGACCTATCCAAGTACACGTCTTTCGAGCGCGACGCACGTAATAATCACACGAAACTCGTGTGGGTGGGGTCGTCGAGCACGTTGAAGGGTTTGGAAAGCCGGGGAGAACTGTTCGAAGAGATCGGCCGGGCGATCCCGAACTTGCGGCTGACCGTGATCTGCGACCGGTTCCCGAGGTTCGAGCATTTGCCGGTCGACGAGATCCCGTGGAAGGAAAGTTCGGAAGCCGCGCACATCTCCCAAGCCGACATCGGCATCGCTTGGGTGCCCGATGATCCGTGGAGCCGAGGCAAGTGCGCGCTCAAGCTGTTGCAGTACCAAGCGGCAGGACTGCCCGTGGTCGCCAATCCGGTCGGCGTCCAAGCCGACATGGTCCTCCCAAATGTGAACGGGTTCTTGGCTTCGACAGCCGAAGAATGGATCGCCGCAATTCGTACTCTCGCGTCAGATGAGACACTCGGTCGGCGCCTCGGCACCGCTGGCCGGGAGCAGGTCCGCGAAAAGTACGGCATCGATGTCGGCGGGGCGATGTGGGTCGAACTTCTCCGGCGCTTGGAGAAGGGGGTGTCATGCTGAGCCACCTCGTCCGCAAGCTGCGACCGCCGCCGAGTGAACCATTGCAAGTGTCGAGGGCCAATAGCCGGGTTTGGCATCTCCGCAACGGGGCGTTGGACGCGCTGGGCGGGTTGCCGGATCTCGCCGAGTGGGAACGGATGGGCTTAGCGACCCTCGTCAAGCAGAACCTGCAACGCACGATCTGGAGAGTGACTCTGCCCGGAGGCACGGTCTATGTGAAGCATTGCCGGACCAATACCCCGCGCTCGTGGATCCGCGAGATTCTCCGTCCGCCGAAAGCCCGCTTGGAATTCGAGAACGCGCTCGCGCTGCTTTCGCGCGGCATCGGTTGCACGGAACCGCTCGGGTGGGGAATCAGCGACGGGTTTTGGCCCGGCGACAGCTACATCATCACCAGGGAGCAGACCGACGCAGTGCCGTTGGATGCGTTTTTGGAACGATCCCCGATCCCCGGGCAGCGGCGGATCCTCGCGGTGGCGTTCGGCGAATATATGGCGACCCTGCGCGACGGCGGAGTCGTCCACGCCGATGCCCATCCGGGAAATTTTCTGATCGAGTGGAGGGAAGGGGGCGCGCCGCGGTTCTTCCTGCTCGATGTTCACGCGGTGAAAATTGCGACGCCAAAGTCCCCGGATCGCAATTTAATGGCGCTCAACCGCTGGTTTCAACTGAGGGCCACCCGGACGGATCGGCTGCGATTCTGGCGATCATACTCACAGGGTAAAGTCGACGACCGACTCAACAAAACTTTGG
>JAYTBD010000176.1:0-2089 GCA_043737155.1 Fimbriiglobus sp.
CCAAACTCCGGGCGCTCACGCAACCCGGCTCGGCAACTGTCACGAAATTCATGGGCGGAAAATCGTTCATCAATGGATTTCCCCGCAGGCGCGTCCGACTCACAAAACGGGGCCATCAGTCGTAGATCCCTTCGCTCGTGAGGGACTCGGCCGGGAGCACGACTCCCCAGTCACTTCCGAGGTTCATCAGGCGCCTTTCGAATTCGTCTCGCGGAACGAAGTTGGCCATCCGCTCCTTCGCCTCTTCGGGCGTGATGCGTTTTCGCGGCGGCTCTCCGTCGCGCTGGCCGATAGCCGGATTCGCAAGCGCTTCCATCATCATCTCCCTCCGAGAATCCGCGCCATTCTACCGCCCGACCCGACGATTTGCCATTCCCGCCCTTGACCCGCGCCCTATACTACTGGTTCGTGATGACGCATCGGGGTCTTCACCCGCACTTCTGCGGCACCCACCCCGGCCTGCTATCCTCCTCAACCGTTCCCGGAATCCGCTTCCGGGAGGAAGGTACGTTTCTTGACCGACTCGAACACGCCCCCGACTGCGCCCGAGGCGACCCCCGTCTCCGCATTCGCCGCCCTCGGCCTCGATGCCAAGCTCGTCGAAGCCTTGACCGCCAACGGCTACGCCGAACCGACCCCCATCCAGCGCGACAGCATTCCCGTGCTGCTCGAAGGCAAGGATCTCATCGGCCTCGCCGCCACCGGCACCGGTAAAACGGCGGCCTTCGCCTTACCGATTATTCACCGACTGAGCTTGGACCCGAATCGCGAACGCCCCTCGGCGCTCGTGCTGGTGCCGACGCGCGAACTCGCCATCCAGGTGGCCAACGCCATCACCGAGTACGGCGCCCCCCTGAAAATCAAAGTCGTCGCCGTGTACGGCGGCTCCGGCTTCGCCGAGCAGACGCGCGCCATCCGGGCGCGGGCCGACATCGTCGTCGCCACGCCGGGCCGGGCGCTCGACCACATTCGCCGCGGCACGGTGAACTTCGGCCACATTCAAACGGTCGTGCTCGACGAAGCGGACGAAATGCTCGACATGGGCTTCGCCGAGGACCTCGACGCGATTCTGACCGAGACCCCGAAGGAGCGCCAGACGGCGCTGTTCTCGGCGACGATGCCGCCGCGGATCGCGCAGATGGCGGCGAAGCACCAGAACAAACCGGTGCGCATCGAAGTGCAGAAGGCCAAGCTCGCCGCCGGAGAAGCCCCGAAGGTGCGCGAGGTCGTCTACGTCGTGCAGCGCGATTACAAAGCCGCGGCGCTGGCCCGCGTGCTCGATTTCGAAGCGCCGACGGCGGCGCTCGTTTTCTGCCGGACCCGCGCCGATGCCGATGGCGTCGCCGATACGCTCAACGGCCGCGGCTATCGGCCCGAGTCGATCCACGGCGGGCTGACGCAGGACCAGCGCGACCGCGTGATGCGGAAGTTCCGCGAGGGCAGCGTCAAAGTGCTCGTCGCCACCGATGTGGCGGCGCGCGGCTTGGACATCGACCATCTGTCGCACGTCATCAACTTCAACGTGCCCGAGGCGGCGGAAGTTTATGTGCACCGCATCGGCCGCACGGGCCGCGCCGGCCGCGAAGGCGTCGCCATCACGCTGGCCGAACCGCGCGAACGCTTCTTGCTGCAGTCGATCGAACGCCTCACGGGGCGCCGGTTCAACACGCCGACCGTGCCGACGAAAGCCGACCTCGTGGCGCGCCGCCTCGAACGGACCCGCGACGATATCCGCGAAGCGCTGACCACCGGCGGCATCGAGAAGGCCCAAGCGCTGATCGAACCGCTGCTCAAAGATTTCAAGCCGGCCGAAGTGGCGCTGGCCACGGCGGCGTTGCTCGTGAAACTGACGCACCCGGCCGACGACGGCCCGGATATCCCGTCGCCGCACATGCCGCAGAATCGCCCGGTTCCCGGCGGTTACAACAGCGGCGGTCCGGCACGGCCCCCCTTCGGCCGCAACCGCCCGATGGACAATCGCCCCGGTCCCGGTCGCCCGCGGCCCGGCGGCTACAGCAGCGGCCCGAGCAACCAAGCGGCGAGCATGACCAAGGTGTTCATCGGCGCCGGCCGCGAGACCGGCGTCGGT
>JAYTBD010000177.1:0-5266 GCA_043737155.1 Fimbriiglobus sp.
CCGTACCACTCCACCGAGGATTGGACCCGCCGGAGCGGCGGGGAACCCGGCGCGTGCGGGACGAAGTCGTTCCCGTCGAACACGCTGATGGCCCCGGTATCCGGGTGCAGCAGCGCGACTTGAACCCAACCTTTGCGTGCCAAGCCGTCCACGGTCGGGTTGCCGCGCATCATGCTCCGAAAAATCTCGGCCGTGGTTTCGATCACGATGAGCAAGCGGACCGGTTCGTGGATCTCGGTCATTTGCCACGGCAAACCCGTGCGGAGATCGCTCGCGGCCCCGTCCATCACACCCAGCAACGCGGTGATGTTGTGCGGGAGCTTCGTGCCGCTGCCGTAACCGCGGGGATCGACGTGACTGAAGTAGTATTCCAGATTGATCCCCCCGCAAACCGGGAACACCGCGGCGAGCGTGCGGGCTAAAATGTCACCGTCAGCGGTGTCGCGACTGGGATCGTAGGAGGTCAAGAACGCCCGGCGGTCGAAGAACAATCCGCGGCTTCGGGTTCGCCGGCCGACGATGCAGATCGCGTTGGTCGCATGGCCCAATTCGGGACGTGCTTGGGCCAAGTCCTCCGATCGGGCCTCTACGTGTTTACGCGCGTCGCGCGGGGTCGACGAAAGGGGGCACGATTCGAAACGGCGGGCGCGCTCGTGCGCGTTGCGGTCGCCGGCTTCGTCGAACTCGGCGCAGATGCGGTCGAGTTGACCACGCGACCACGGGGGAATGCCTTCGAGATCAACCAGGGTGACCGAATCGTCGCAGGTGTTATGGAACCCCCCGACGAAGCGGGTTTCCATCGGGATGGAAATTCCTCGCTCCGTAAGCTTCACACGCACTCTGGCATCGTTCAGCAAGTGGGCGATCGCCCGCCCGTTCGGCGCGCCGGGACTTCCTCCGCACGCGCCGCAGTCGTACGCACTCTTGTGGGGATTGTTCAGACTCGACGAACCGTGCCCCAGTACGATGACGAGCTTCGCGAATCCTTCGACCAAGCCGATATCCCCGAGGAGACGCTCCCCCATCGCGGCCATTTCATCGAGGTTGAATCCGAGCAATCCGTTGTAGTCGCCGGGGATGTCGGCCGTCCGTTCGAGGGCTAAACACGTGTGCGGCGTCGGCTTCAATACCTTGCCGGCGGTCCCGCGAATTCGCCCGGTGATCCGCGGGAAAAGAATCCGCGCGACCAGTGGAAGCGACGCCAGTGCCCCGGCGCCGGCGGCGATCAGCGCTCCGATTAGCGGTGTCCGCGTGGCATGATGCAGACTCTGGGACGCCCGACCGAGGCGCGCCCGCCGCGTCGAGGTGCGCTGGTGATATTCGGCGGCGTGATCGTCGACCCGCTCGGTGACCCAGTGCTTGGGCGTCACGACGATGGGGCACAGCGGCACGAAGTGCGCGTCGTTCGATCCCCGGTAGTACATCGGTACCGCGAAGAACCCGGCGGCACCGAAGGTTTCGCAATCGGGGGCGATCTCTTCCATGTGTCGCCGGAACGATTCCTCGCGTTCGTCGAGGCAAGTCACGAGCTGAAACCGCGGAGCCAGGACTACGTCCGCCGGGTGTTTCACCCGGTGCGCCAAGGCATCGAGTGTGCGGGTTCGGAAGCTGCATTCGTAAGCCAACTGAAAGATCCAGCGGCGTTGTAGCGAGGGAAATGCCTCCACTTCTTGCGCGAATATGTATGTGATGGCAGTCGGCTGAAGTCCCACGGCCCGGGCGGCGCGGAAGACTTCGTACGCCCGGAGTTCGATGTCGGAATCGCTCGTTGAAGGACGCTCGCTCTCGAGCCATTCGCGGAAGCCGGAAACCGAACCGAGATATCCCAATTCATCCCTTGCGATGGAAACGCTCGCGGCGCGGTCCATCAACAATCGCACGGCCAAGAAATCGATTAAAGTATCTTTGGGAATTGGGTAGTGAACGCTGTCGGCCCTCTGTTCCACCTGATGGATCATCCCGCCCCATCCCCGAAGGGTTAGCAGCGTGCCGGCAAGAAAATCGTCCCACTCGGATTCGGCGATCCCGAACTCGTTCAACAAATGCAAAAGACTCGTGAGGGGGGATGCTTCGGCCCGGGCCCGTTGACAGAGCTTGCCGAGATCGCGCCGCCATCGCTCTGGGGACGAGGTTGTTGCGTACAGCGCGCAGAAACATCGGAAGAAGCCTTCGCCCTGGCCCGGGAGCACGACCCGCGAAACGCCTTGATCTAGGTAGGCGGCGGTGAAGCGCGTCAGCACGTCGTTCACTAGCAGATCGGGGTCTGATCCACCGGCGGCCACGAGGCGAGTGCGCGGTCGATACGAAATGATTTCGGGAGCCGGACCCGGTTGAGCTCGCACGACCGCCACGCATTGCTGCCAGAAGTGTGCGTGTTTGCGCGGAATACCCTCCTCGGCGACCTGCCAGCGCAACTCGGCGGTCGTGCCTTGCCACGGGGGTAATTGCAGCATCGCCAACCGGAGATCGAATCGCGTGATTCCATCTGCTACCGAAGTGGATGCCGCCTCCGATAATTGGGTTAGCAATACCGCTCGCAAGTCGTCGCCGCGAATTCGCCCCTTCGCGATTTCAGCATGGTAGCGCGCTTCGGTCAAGCAAGGTTCGCAGCCGAAAGTACGTGCTGCCCGTTTGGTCGCCTCTTCGAAAGGTAGGTGTTCGAAGGCGTGGAGCGTATTGTGGTGAATGAAGACCGAGATTGGCCCTTGCGCGGGCAGAAGGTGCGAAGCGTGCTCGATACAGTTCTTCAATCGGTCCAAGATGGGATCTTCGCCGGAACCGTCCGGTTGAGTCGCTTCGGCACACTGTTTCAAAACCACAGCACTCTCCATCCGGTCGCTCCCCGACACCGGAGAGTGACAACGCAAGCGATGTGCCAAGGGTCGGGAGCCGATTTTCGGCTCGAAACGCCGGGGAATCGTCCGGGCATGGTTGGCGGACAAGCAGAGTGGTCGTCCGCGGCGCAGGCTCACGCTTCTAAGGGGTAACGATGTCTCGTCTGCATACCCGGATCATTTTGCCGGTCGCCCTCATCTCGGCCTGCTTGCTCGTGCTCTCCGTCCTCACCGCCGCATCGCTCATCGAACGGCAGAAGTCGGTGGCCAAGTTGCAGCGAGAAAATCTCGACAGCCGCCGCGTGTCGATCGAGCTCGACGAATGCTTGACCGATCTCTTGCTGCTGCTCCGAGATCGCGTCGAGGACACCACGAAGTTGCACGAGCGCGCCAAGCTCCACCTACAGGAAATCCGAAACTCGGCCGATCAGCGGAGAGAAATGGAGTTGGCCGACGGGTTGGAAACGGGCTTCGCCACTTATTTGAACCAGCGGCGGACCATGCCTCCGGCGGGGTCGCCCGGACACGTCGAAGGCTTGCGCGACGCGGCCACCGTGTTGGAACTCGAAGTGTTGAAACTCTGCCGCGAATATAAGCAGTTCAACAGTGAGCGAATCGAGAGCGTCACGCGGCAACACGAGCGGGAGTTGTTGGAACTCGCGTGGGGCATGGGAGGAATCGGCACCCTGGGCGCCGCGGCGGGGGTCGTGTTGGGGTTCGGCATCGCCGGGGCGGTCAAGCGCAACGTCCGCGGCCTGCAAATCCGCATCCGCGATGCGGCGGGACTCCTCGGCCCGGAAGCTGCTGACGTCGTGGTGATCCAGGACGGGAATTTCAGCCGTCTGCACACGGACATCGAGTCGCTGACCAATCGGATCGCCACCGTCGTGAAAGAACTCCAGCAGCGCGAGCGGGAGATCCGCCGGGCCGAGCAATTGGCCGCGGTCGGCCAATTGGCCGCGGGCGTGGCGCACGAGATCCGCAACCCACTCACATCGATCAAGCTGCTCGTCCAGAGCGGACTCGAAGACGGGAGCGAATTGGGATCCGACGATTTGCGCCTCATCGAATCCGAAGTCCGGCGCATGGAGAAATCCCTCGGTACGTTCCTGGAATTCGCCCGCCCGCCGAAGATGGAGCGCCGTCCCATGGAACTGCGCGGTCTGCTGATCGACACCTTGGCATTGTTGAAGATCCGCTCGGTCAACTCGAAAGTCCGCCTCGCCTTAGTACCCGGGGAGGAACTGCATCTCTCGGCCGATCGGGAGCAACTGAAGCAAGTGTTCGTCAACCTCGCGCTCAATGCCCTCGATGCGATGCCCGTGGGCGGGGAATTGACGCTCCGGGTCCGGCGGACGGACGGGCTGGCGCATGTCGAGGTGTCCGATACGGGGCCGGGGATTGCGACCGCCATGCTGCCGCGCTTGTTCGAGCCGTTCGCCAGCGGCAAAGACACCGGCCTCGGACTCGGACTGGTGATCTCCAAACGGATCGTAGAAGATCACGGCGGCACGATCGGCGCGGCCAACCGTGTGGGCGGCGGCGCAAGCTTTTACGTCGCACTCCCCATTCACCGATCGGATGTTTTGAATGGCTGAGCTGCTCCTCGTCGACGATGAACCGGGGATTCAACACGCGTTCCGCCGCGCCTTGGAAAAGGACGCTTGGCAGATCCGGACCGCCGGCACGGCCGATACCGCCGTCGCCGAATTCCGCCGCGCCCGGCCCGACGTCGTGGTACTCGATGTGCATCTGCCCGATGCGACGGGCCTCGACACGTTCCGGCGCTTGCGCGATCTCGATGCTCGTATCCCCGTTATCCTCATCACGGGTCACGGGACGACCGAGTTGGCCATTCAGGCGATCAAAGAAGGGGCGTTCGAATATTTGCTCAAACCGGTCGAATTGCCGCATTTCCGCGAGACCCTCGACCGCGCTCTCCGATCGGGCTTGGCGATGCGGATCCCGGCGGTGATGGCCGAGATCGAAGAAGCGCCCGTCGGCGGGGACTTCCTCCTCGGTCGCTGTCCCGCGATGCAAGAGGTCTACAAGGCCATCGGGCGCGTCGCGGCGCAAGATGTGACCGTGTTGATCCTCGGCGAAAGCGGCACGGGGAAAGAACTGATCGCGCGCGCGATCTACCAGCACAGTCGCCGATCCGAGAAACCGTTCCTCGCGATCAATTGCGCCGCGATTCCGGAGAACTTGTTGGAGAGCGAGTTGTTCGGCCACGAGAAAGGGTCTTTCACCGGGGCGGACCGCAAGCGCATCGGGAAGTTCGAACAGTGCCACGGCGGCACGATTTTCCTCGACGAAGTCGGCGATATGAGCTCCCTGACGCAGGCGAAGATCCTGAGGCTCATCCAGGAGCAACGGTTCGAGCGGGTCGGGGGCACCGAGACCATCCAAACCGATGTCCGCTTGATCGCCGC
>JAYTBD010000178.1:0-2084 GCA_043737155.1 Fimbriiglobus sp.
GAAGCGGGTCAGTTCGCCGGTCAGCAGAGCGTCGTCGATCAAGCGTTCTCCGCAAGGGATCGCGGCCGAGCGCGTACCGGCCCATCCTTCCGAGTAGTAACCGTTGGACGACGCGGAATCGCCGAGCCTGGTGCGGATCAAATCCCCGGCCTGCAAATGTTCGTGTCGAGCCGCCAATCCGACGGCGGCGGTTCTGTAGGACACGTCCGCCCGCGCTTCCTCGCCGATGCGGCGCAGGAGATCGCCCGCTTTCACGTCCTCGCCGGCGCGCTCGTACAGACGCACCGCTTCGTCGAAGTCGCCGGCTTGTTCGAAGACCGCGGCCGCGCCGACGGGATCGTTCAACCGGTCGCGCAGGAGCAGCGCCGCATCGCGATAGCGGCCGCCGGTCTTGAGCACGTTCGCGGCACCGCGGAGATCCCGCAGTAGCACGCCGAGCAGATAGGCCGCCCGGCGATAGTCGCCGCGCTTCACCGCTTCCTCGGTGAGCCGGCGGTACTCCGTTTGGAGTTTGAACCAGACGTCCCCGCCGCCGAGCCACGCGGAACCCGCGCCGGACCCCCGGAAAAGTTCGGCGAACGAGTAGCCGATGTTCCGCTCCGAGAGGTTCGCATCCCCCGACACCCGGCCTTGCTGATTCGGATCGGCCACGGCGATGGGGGCCCGCTTCAGCGCCTGCTCCGCATCGCCCGATTGCAACTGCCGCAGCAGCTCGCGCAGCGCGGCTTCCTGCTGGCCGATGATCTTCTCGCTGAGGCGGGGGACCGATTCGACGGCGCGGCGGGCGAGCTTGGCCCTGGCCCGCGCCAAGCCGGCGACGCCGAGATTCTGCCCGAGCCACGCCATCGCCTTGGCGGCGCCGAGCGCGGCCCGGCCCGCGATCCGTTTGCCGAGCGACGATGAGGGCGGGCGTCCTCCGCCATCGGGCCCGAGGTCGGCAGTGGGTCGTGGCCCTCCGGTTCTCCGGCGCCGAGGATTTCGAGCACCGCAGCGGGGGGCGATGGCCGTTCGATCAACCGCAGCGCATCCGGGCTGGCGGGCAGAGTCGGGAACGGTTCCCATTCACCGGATCCCCGCGGCGGGACGCGCAACCAACCCCCGACCGGGATCGGCGCATTCGGATCGAATGCGAAGCAGCCCGAGGGCAAGTGGACGACCCCGCCACCGCGGGTCAGACCGGGGAATTCATCCGGCAGGATCGCCGGCGAGAGTTGGCCATCGACGGGAATGAAGTAGTGCTCCGCGACCCGGCGAAGGCGGATGGCGCCGGAAAGTGATGGACCGGCGGCTTCAATCAAGATGCCACCGCGGATGCGGAACAATCGGGGAACCGCCCGAGCGGCGATGGAAGCGATGACCTCGCCGAGCCGGTGCGCTTCACCATCGGGCAAGAGGAACGCATCCGCGGTCGATGCGGATAGCTCCGCGCGGACGACGGTGACCGGAATATTCACGGCGAACTCCAGTCGGGCCGGATGGAGAGCGAGATGGCTTTGTCGGCGCCCGGAGTCGGCGCCCCGCCGATCAAGTCGGGCGACCCCCAGAAGCCGGCGGCGGGGGTCCACGCCGCGATTTTATCCCGGCGGACGAGGAACACAACGATGAGGTCATTTGTCGAGTTCAGTAACAGCAGTTGACCGAACCGGTCGAAGATCACCCTATAACGCGGCGTTCTGGCCAAGACTTGGAAGCGGGTACAATCGTACCCGGCCGGGTTTTGATCTCGACTGTAAGCCGACGGCACCGGGCGTTTGTTCTTCCGAGCCGAGTAACGGTGCCACAACTCACGATCGCGGAGCTCAATCTCGTGTTGGTGCCCTCCGACGCTGATTTCGAGCGGAATGTGTCGACATCGCAATTGACTTCGAACTGCCCGTGCAGCGCGGCGTGCGAGAACTTCTCGACGACGTGCGGCAAGCGATCCGTCTCCGCGAGCGCCACTTCCAATTTGCCGCGCAGCCACGCCAGCTTGCGGCCGTCGTGGGAGAGGGTGAACAGCTTGGGATTCCCATGCACCGGCACGACCCCGAGCGCGGTGGGATCGGGACCGCGGTAGAGGCGGAGTTCGGTCACATTGCCTTTGG
>JAYTBD010000179.1:0-5259 GCA_043737155.1 Fimbriiglobus sp.
GCCGCCGAAGCCAAATCGGATTCGGCCAATCCGCTCGCGCCCAAATCCCCGCACTTCGCCCCCAAGGCCAAGCGCGTCATCCACCTCTTCGCCAACGGCGGACCGAGCCAAGTCGATACCTTCGACCCCAAACCGGCACTCGCCAAGTACGCCGGCAAAGCGCTGCCATTGACCCTGCGGACCGAACGCAAGACCGGTGCGGCGTTCCCTAGCCCGTTCAAATTTCAGAAGTACGGCAAGTCCGGGATCGAAGTCTCCGAGATTTTCGCCAAGACGGCCGCGCACATCGACGACATCTGCGTCATCCGCTCGATGCACGCCGACGTGCCCAACCACGAGCCGTCGTTTCTGCTCATGAACACCGGCGAATCGCGTCTCGTCCGCCCGAGCATGGGGTCGTGGGTCACCTACGGCCTCGGCACCGAGAATCAGAATCTACCCGCGTACGTCGCCATGTGCCCCGGCGGGATGCCGCTGCTCGAATCGCAGAATTGGCAGTCCGCGTTTCTCCCCGGTATTTTCCAAGGTAGTTACGTCGATACCCGCTCCACGGACCCGGAAAAGCTGATCGAGAACATCCGCAACAAAGTCGCCCCGGACGGCGCCCAGCGGAAGCAACTCGACCTGCTGATGAAGTTGAATCGCCAACACCAAGCGGCGCGCGATGCCGACCCGCAGCTCGAAGCGCGCATCCAATCCTTCGAGCTCGCTTACCGGATGCAGAGCGAAGCGACCGACGCGTTCGACGTGAGCAAAGAACCGAAAAACGTACTCGAAGCCTACGGCCCCGGCGAACAGGCCCGTTCGATTTTGCTGGCGCGCCGACTCGTCGAGCGCGGCGTCCGTTTTGTCCAAGTCTCGCACGCCCCCGTGCAACCGTGGGATAGCCACGACAATTTGGAAAAGGAACACCGCCGGCTCGCGGGGCAAGTCGATCAGCCGATCGCCGCGCTGATCGCCGATTTGAAACGCCTCGGCCTATTCGAGTCGACGCTCATCATCTGGGGCGGGGAATTCGGCCGCACGCCCGTGGTGGAACTGCCGACGCCAGGGAGCAACGCCGGTCTAATCAACGGCCGCGATCACAACCACTGGGGCTTCACCGTCTGGATGGCCGGTGGCGGCGTGAAGGGCGGCACGACTTACGGCGCCACCGACGAGTTCGGCTTCGCGGCCGTGGAGAACAAGGTCCACGTCCACGACCTGCACGCGACGATCCTGCACCTGCTCGGCTTCGACCACGAGAAGTTCACCTACCGCTACGCCGGCCGCGATTTCCGGTTGACCGATGTGAAAGGGAAAGTGGTAAAGGCAATCCTGGCGTGAACAATTCAGAATATGTCGGACAGGATGAACAGGATCGACAGGATTTGAAAGAATGAGTTTCTGATTTCATCCTGTCGATCCTGTCCAAGTCCTCATTCGCTTCACCGGCCCAAGACAAGTTGAATAGGATCGACAGGATTGGAAAGAATGAGTTTCTGATTTTATCCTGTCGATCCTGTTCATTCTGTCCAAGTCCTCATTCGCTTTACCGTCCCAGCACCATCCGCTGGGGGCCGAAGAGCTTGCGGATGTTCTCCGGGGTCAAGATCTCTTGCGGGGCGCCGACCGCTTGGATGCGACCGCCGTTCAAGCATAACACCTGCTGGGCGAACTCTTGCACCGTGGCCAGATCGTGCGAGACCAGCAATACCGTAACACCGGTGTCGCGGACGATATGCGCGATCATGCGGTAGAAGTCGAGTTCGTCTTTGAAGTCGATCCCCGACGCCGGTTCGTCGAGCAGCAGCAATTCGGGCTGCGGTTCCAAAGCCAATGCCAGCAACACGCGTTGCAATTGCCCGCCGGAGAGGCCTTCGACGGGCACGTCCAAAATCTCCGCGGCATCCACGTTCCGCAGGATCTTCTCCATCCGGGCCTGCAAATTCCGGCGGAAACCGAACATCAGCGGCCGGCCCCGGTTGAGCGAGAGACCCAATAGATCGCGCACCGTCATCGGCAGATGGCCTTCGAAATTCAATCGCTGCGGCACGTAGCCGACGTGTTCGGGGCGCGGCTTCGAATGGTCGTGCCCGCACCGGTAAACAATTTTGCCGGTGAACGCGAACTCGCCGAGCAGCGTCCGCAGCAGCGTCGATTTGCCCGAGCCGTTCAACCCGACGATAGCCGTGACGGCGCCGCGCGGGATGTCGGCCGTGATGCCGTCCAGAATCGCCCGGCCGCCGCGGACGACGCGCAGATCGTGCAAACTCAGCAGCGGCGGGATGACGACGGGCAGCGGCTTCACCGGAGCACCTTGGCCAGCGCTTCGAGGTTCGCGCGCATCTTCTTCTCGTACCAGTCCGGCGTCAACTCGCTCGCGGTCGCGGTTTCGAGCGGGTCGAGTTCGACGATGGCCACGTCCTTGATCCCGGCCGCTTCCAATTCCGCTTTCAACTGCTTGGGCGATTGATGCGACGCGTACTGAGGCTCCACGGCGATCACGCGGACCTTCTCCTTCACGCACTTTTCGATGAGCTTTTTCAAGTCGGCCGGGTTCGGCTCTTCGCCGGGGGACGCTTGCAAGCTGCCCGCGATGGTCAGGTCGAAGTCGCGGGCGAAGTATTGCAACGCGCCGTGCGTCGTCACGAACGCGCGCTCATTCTTGTCCTTCAACAGCCTTTTGCCGTCGTCGAGAATCGCCTTCAACTTCACTTGGTATGCGGCGGCGTTGACGTGGTAGACATCTTTGTGTTCCGGCTCGAACCCGGCCAAGGCGTAGGGGATTTCCGCGACCATCTTGCCGGCCAGTACGGGGCTGAGCCACAGGTGCGGATCGTGGTTGTGAGCGTGATCGTGCTCCCCCGGTTTGCAGCACGACCCATCGTTGCCGAGGAGCAATCCGTGCGCGTCGGGATCCGACTCTAGCTTCGCGCCGAGGTCGACCATTTTCAGTTTCTTGTTCGAGGTGCCCGCTTTGAGTTTCTTCGCGAAGTTGTCGTCCAAGCCGAGGCCATTGAAGATGAAAACGTCGGCGTCTTCGAGGAGGATGCGCTCTTGAATGGACGCGTCGGCGTGGTGCGGTCCTTGCGTGCTCAGCACCGACCTCACCGTGCCGCGATCCCCGGAGACATTCACCGTGAAGCAATACAGCGGCGCGAACGACACCGCAACTTTGGGGCCGGGCTTGTCGGGCCATTGATCGTTGGTCGTCCGTTTGCAACCGCTCAGACCGAGGCTCAAGCCTAGTCCCACGACCACCGCGCCGATTGCGGAGATAAGAATGAACCGCGGCATGATGCCTCCGCCGAAATGAACTACGAAGTTATACCGTAGTCATCTTACGCGAACGAGGTGCGGCCGGGAAGGGATTTGTTGCAGTTTGTACACGGCGTCGGCCAAGCGTTCGACTTCGGGCCGGTCGTGCGAGACGTGCAGCACCGTGGTCGGTTCGCTTTCCAACAGGGCCAATACGGCTTCTTTCGTCTCGTCGTCGATGGCGCTCATCGGCTCGTCTAGCAGCAAAAGTTTCGGGCGGAACGCGAGAGCACGACCGAGGGACACGCGTTGCGCTTCGCCGCCGCTGAGACCGATGGCTTTGCGATCCAGCAGCGGCGTCAGTCGGAGTTTCTCGGCCAAGACCGCGACCCGCTCGAACTGAATCTTCAGCGGCGCTTTGCGGAGGACGAGACCGAAGGCCAGATTCTGCCGGACGGTCATGGTCGAGAAGACACAGGCATCTTGCGGGACGTAACCGATGCCGCGGTCGCCGGGCGGAAACGCGGTGATGTCGATCCCGATTGAAAAGATCGCACCTGACTGCGTTGCCCGCAAACCGGCGATCGCTTCGAGCAGCGTCGTTTTGCCCGACCCCGTGGGACCGATCAGCACGGCGTGGCAACCCACCGGTACTTCCAACGAGAGCGGCCCGAGTCGAAAGTTCCCTTGCTGAATTGCGAGATCGCGCAGTTGGAGGGCGAGATCGGCCATCAAAACACGCGGGCGAAGATGGCCTTCAAGTACCGCCCTTCAGGCACGTGCACGAAGAACGGGTGATCGGCCGCGGCACCGGTGATCTTGAAGATTTGAGCCGTGCGACCGACTTGCCATGCGGCCCGGCGGAGCATTTCCACGAAGTCGGCCTCGGCGACCAACCCGGTGCAAGAGCAGGTCAGCAGAATGCCGCCGGGGGCGAGAGCCATCATCGCGAGGCGGTTCATGTCGAGATATTTTTTCAGCGCTCCGAGCACGTCGTCGCGGTCGCGCGTCATCTTGGCGGGGTCGAGTACGACTACGTCGAAGCGCTCGCCGTTCGGGATGATGTCGCGCAGCCACGGGAACAGGTCGGACTGGATGAACTTCACTTGGGCGCGGTTCAACTTGGCGTTCTCCTTCGCCAGTTCCAGCACCTCTTCGTCGAGGTCGATACCGGTGACCGACGCGGCTCCGCCCATCGCTTTGGCGTAGACCGAGAAGCCCCCGGAGTTGCAGCAGAGGTCGAGCACTTTCTTGCCGGCGCAGTACCCGGCGAGCGTCTTGCGGTTCTCGCGCTGATCGACGAAGAAGCCGGTCTTGTGCTTGCTGCCGGGGGCGACGCGGAAGCGCAGGCCGTGCTCGGTGATGATGCCGGGTTCGGGCAGATCGGGCGGCCGGCAGTCGAACGATTCCTGCTTGCCGACGTGCTCCTCGGTGAAGAAGTAGAATGTCGCACCGGGGAAGAACTCGGCGAGCACATCCATGATAACTTGGCGCTGGCGGTACATCCCCGCCGAGAAAAATTCGAGCACCAACAGCGAACCGAAGCGGTCGACGATCAGCCCGCTCAGGCCGTCCGCTTCGGAATGCACGACACGGTACGCGTCGGTGACGTCGTCGAGTTTCAATAGCCCGCGGCGGAGTTCGAGCGCCTTGCCGATGCGGTCGCGGAAGAACGCGGCGTCGATCGGCTCGTTCTCATCGGCGGTCAGGATCCGCAGCGCGATCCGCGAGTGGCCGTTGTAGATTCCGCGGCCGACCCACTGCCCGGCTTTGTCGAGCACATCGACGATGGCCCCGTTTTGCACCTTGGCGGCGGGCCATTCGACCATCTTCTGGAATATCCACGGGTGCTGGGTCTTCCGTTCGATTTTGATTTGCACTTTGGGCAGCGGCGCGGCGGTCATCGGGGGCGGTTCCGTTCGATCCGGCTTGGAGAAGGCATGTATAGTGTACCGAAGGAGTTTGACTTGAGGAAGTTCCCGTAGGGCGGCAGGCTGGCGAGCCGGGTCGCGTGAGCGC
>JAYTBD010000180.1:0-5259 GCA_043737155.1 Fimbriiglobus sp.
TTGGCCCGCACGTCCGCGGCGTATTGCTTGGTCTCCCCTTTCAACTTGGCTTCCGCTTCGGGCGAGCCGAAGACGACGAGCACGAATCGGTCGCCGGGGGTCGGCTTGGCATAGCTCACCGGTTCGGGCAACGGTGCAGCGAGGGCATGGGAGCCGAAGAGCAATAGAGATAGAGCTACGGAGAAACAACGCATGATTCGAAGGCCTTCGATTGCGGATCTATCCGGCCATTGACATGGTCGGCTCGCCTTAGTTCATCTTACGCCTTCCACTTCCCGGAGGGCCAAGTCCGGTCGCGCACCGGTTCCAGAATCGCCCGCACCCCGGCGAGAAGTTCCGCATCCGGGACACTCGCCAGCGCCCTCAGGTTCGTTTCGAGTTCCGCGCGCGTCGCCGCGCCGGAAATCGTGCTCGGCACATCCGCCCCCGTCAGGCAGAACTGCATCCCGAGGAAACTGATGTCCTCCCCCTTCGACCGGCAATATTCCGCAGCGCGCCGACAAGCCGCTTTGATCGCCTCATCCGCCGGGTGCCACGGTTGCGGGCCTTGGTTCGTCAGCAGGCCCATGCTCAGCGGGCTGGCATTCAAAACACCGACTCCGCGCTTCGCGGCCACCGGCATCAACTCCGAAGTCAGCGTCTGATCCTGCAAGTTGAAGTGGCAGTACGAAATCACCACGTCGAGATCGCAGCGCTCGATGGCCTTCGCCAGCAATCCGAGCGGCAAACACGACATGCCGATGAATCGGCATTTGCCTTCGCGCTTCAAGTCGTGGAGCACACCCGCGGTTTCGTCGAAGACGCGCTCGAAATCGTTGGCGTATTCGATGTCATGGGCCAAGAGGATTTCAACCCGGTCGGTGCGGAGTCTTCGCAATGAACCTTCGAAGCACTCGCGCATGCCCTGCGCGGTGAAGTCGAACTTGTCGCGCTCCAATCGCCCGGCCTTCGTGCAGATCGAAACTCTGTCGCGCCACCCGCCGGCGAGCACTTCGCCGAGGATCGTTTCCGAAGTGCCCTGCCCGTAAAACGCCGACGTGTCGATCAGATTCACACCCGAGTCGATGGCCGCGTGGACGACGTCCGCCGCTTCCGGCATCGACAGCGGTCCGTACTGCTGACCGAATTGGGCGCCGCCGAGCGAGAGTTGGGAAACCGACAGGCCGGTGCGGCCGAGTTCTTGGTACTTCATGCTTCAAAACGTATCACGTTTGTATGGGGTGCAAACCCCGAAATCCCGTTCCCGGAAGGCTTCCCCATGGCACGCACGCGCACCTTCATCGGCGTGGCCGTCAGCGACACCATCCGCGCCTCGTCCAAACTCATGCAGCGATCGCTGGCGCTCAGCGGGGCCGAGGTCAAATGGGTCGAGCCGCAGAACCTCCACGTCACACTGCTCTTCCTCGGCGAAATCGACGACACCGATTTGGTGAACGCTTGCCGGGTCACGGCGAAAGCGGCGAAGAAGGAAGCGCCGTTCACCCTCCGCGTCGGCGGGGTCGGAGCATTCCCGACGCCGCGCCGTCCGAAGATCCTTTGGGGCGGAGTCACCGACGGAGCCGAGGCACTGCTGCGCTTGCACACGGCCATCGCGGGGCCGTTGATGGAGCTTGGCGCCTACCGCCAAGAAGAACGCGGCTACACCCCGCACCTCACGCTCGGCCGGGCCAAAGGGGAAGCGGACGCGAACCTGCTCGCCGGGGAACTGACGAAGCACCTGAGTTGGAACGCCGGCTTCGCGCTGGTGGAGGAAGTGCTGGTTTACAGCACCGAGCTGCGCCGCGACGGGATGGAGTACACCGTGCTCGGGCGGAGCGAGTTGGAGGGGTGAATCACCCCGTCAAAAACTCGAACAGCACTTCCGCGGCCGCTTCCAACTCCGCAACGTCGATCCATTCGTCTTTGGTGTGCGCTTGGGCGATGTCGCCGGGGCCGAAGACGACCGCGGGGATGCCCCCGGCTTGGATCGTGCTCGCATCGGTGCCGTAGGGGACATTCCACACTTCGTGCCGGCCCCGCACGCGGTCGATGGCGACTCCCAATCTCAATGCGTACTCATCGCCCCCCTTCGGAAGCAGCGGTGGGCAAGCCAACTTCGGCGGGTGTGCGGTGAATTCGAATCCCTTCAAATGGCGATTCAAATCCTCGATGGCCTCGGTCGCCGATTCGCCAGGCAGCAATCGGCGGTCGATGTCGATGACGCAGCGGTCGGGGACCGTGTTCGGGCTGACGCCGCCGCGGATCGTGCCGACGACGAGCGTGCGGGCACCGAGGTTGGCATCGGGGGTGCGGGCTTGCAACTCCTTCGCATAGGATTCGATGGCGGTGAGGATCGCCCCCATGCGGTAGACGGCGTTCACCCCGTCCTGCGGTTTAGAACTGTGGCAAGCCCGACCGGTGGTTTCAATTTGCCAGCGGACGACACCTTTGTGGGAACGCACGATATTTAAATTGGTCGGCTCCGCGACCACAGCGAAGTCGGCTTTCAACCCGGATCGCATCAGTTCTTGCACGCCGAGGAAGGTGTGCTCTTCGTCGACGCTGAAGGCGAGGATCACGTGCGGGGCGTTCGCCGGAGCCTCCCGCACCAAGCGCCGGAAGGCCCCGTACATCGCCACGCCGCCGCCTTTGACATCGCACGCCCCGCGGCCCCAGAGCTTGCCGCCTTCGATGACGCCGCCGAACGGGTCGATGGTCATTCCATCCACGGGGACGGTATCGGTGTGGGCTTCGAGGAGAATCGTCGGGGAACCGGAACCTTCGAAGGTGGCGATCAAGTTATCCCGCCCCGGTGCGACCGTCTGCCGGCGCACCGGCACCCCGAGCGTCCGCAACTCCGCTTCCCAGCGGTCGATGACGCGGGATTCGTAGAGGATCTCGGGGGGCAAGTCGGTGCGCCCCATCGGGTTCACCGATGGTAGTCGGACGAGTGCGGAGAGAATTTGGGGGAGCGGAAGCAAGTCAAGCCTCCGGTGGGGTAATTCTTATTGCATCGGTGTTCGCATTCATCATCGCATTAAATTCGGCGAAATCATCCAATGACGGTATCCCGCCAACCACCTTCACTTCAACCCATTCCACTTCTCGAACCGGCACCGGGCCGATATCGCCAGCTTCTAAATACCCCGGCACTGGGACGATCAACCATCCCCATCTGGATGCCTCCTCATCACCGCTCCATTTCATCCGAGCGCTCGCACCGAGGGAAGCGATCTGTGTACCGAGCGAATCGGCCCATGAATTCCTCACTTCGCCGTCGCCCACTTCTCCCGGATGAAGGCGATCCCCTTCGTATAAACCTCCTCCGGCGACGGGAACAAATCGCGCCAGACCCGCGTTGCGGCGGCCAGATCCGGCAGTGCCCGGCCGAAAGCTTCGATCACGAACCAGCCGTCGTAACCCGTCGAGCGGATCGCCTTGAATGCTTCGTCCCAGCGAACTTGGCCGGTGCCGGGGGTGCCGCGGTCGTTCTCGGAAATGTGCACGTGGGCGAATACATCCTTCACCGCCGCGACGCCGGCCGCTTGCGATTTCTCCTCGATATGGGCGTGGAAGGTGTCGTACATGCAGCGGAAACTCGGGTGATCGACGGCCTTCACCAGCGCCCGCGCGTCGGCCGCCGTCGTCAGGAAGTAGCACTCGAAGCGGTTGAGGTATTCGATGGCGAGCGTGAGCTTGGCCTGCTCCGCGAACTCGGCGGCCTTGCGCAGCACCTCGGCGGCGTGGCCCTTTTCCGCCGCGGTCGGCCCGGCGCCACTGAACACGCCGAGCGGCGAGTGGTACGGTCCGCACATGGCGTAGCTGCCGAGGACGTGGTTCATCTCGATGGCCCATTTCAACCGCTCCACGGCCGCATTCCGAACGCTCGCATCGGGGCTGATCGGGTTCGCCTCCGGTGACACGATGGTGACCGTGGAACAGGCTAAGCCTTGCTTGTCGAGTTCGGCGCGGATGGTCTTGTAGTGCTCGGCGGTGCCGTCGAAGAGGGGGATTTCCACGCCGTCGAACCCGGCCGCCTTGATCTTGGCGATCGTGGGGAAGTCGGCCTCGGTGACGGAGCCGGTCCACAGGAGCAGGTTCATACCGATTTTCATGGGGCACTCCGAAGGCGGGGGCGAGGGGTGACCGGCATTGTCCGCGCGGCGGGGGATCGTGGCAAGTGGCGCCGCGTCACGGGGCGACCATCCTGCGCAATCCTCAGATACCCGCCGATTGTTTGCGCAGTCCGCGGGTTTTTTCGCGTGCGGTGCGAAAACGATCGGTTAGACTATTCCGATTGCAACCTCCACTCTTCGCTGAGTGCGGACCTTCGTTTCAAATTTCATCTTCGCCTTGCACCGAGGTCCTATCGTGCCGCAATCATTCCCGAGTTGGCTGAACGAACTCTTCCGGAAAGCGGACCGCGCGGCGAAACCCGTCCGGAGAAGGTCGAACGTCCGTCGGCTCCAGTGCGAACTGCTGGAGGACCGGGTCGTCCCCGCGATCACCATCCTCAACGCGTTCAACGGCGGCAGTCTCGACGCGGACATCCTCGACGACGGCACCGTGACCATCGGCGGCGGCACCCTCTCCCGCGGGGCTGTCGAAACCGCATCGGGGAACTTCACCAACATTACCATCACCAGCGACGGCGACATCGTCTTCGAAGATCTCAGTTCGACGCTCGTGCTTGCGAACGGCGGCACCTTCTCGCTCTTGGCCAACACCGGCTCGGTTTCCTTCGACGACGTGAGCAACTCGGTGACGTTGGCCGACGGGGTGTTCCAAATCGTCGCCTCTGGCGACATCGACTTGGCGGGGCTGGACGTGGGGGCCGGCTCGATCGCCTTGCAAGCCGATGGCAACATCACCGTCAACTCGTCGCTTCTCGCGGGCGACTTCGGCATTGTCCTCAACGCGGATTTTGACTCCGACGGCGACGGCGGCATTACTACGCTGGCCGGCGGGACGGTCTTGACGACCGGCCAAGTGACCATCCTTGGTGCCTCCGTGACCCTCGGCGACACGATCGACGCGGACACCGTCGAGGTCCGGTCCTCCGCATCGGGTATCGCCTTCGGCGCGGACGATCTACTCATCTCCTCCGGGAACATCCCCGAGGCCGAGCCCAACAACACTCTCGCCATGGCGCAGGTCCTCGGGGCCATCGACACCCGAGTGGACATCTTCGGCACGGGGGACGGGACCTACGACTACTACAGCTTCTTCGCGGAAGCGGGCACCACGATGGAGTTCGAGACCACCACCGGAAACTTCGAC
>JAYTBD010000181.1:0-5259 GCA_043737155.1 Fimbriiglobus sp.
GGAATCTCCGGGCGCTCACGCGACCCGGCTCGATGAGTTGCGCAAAGACGATGATGCTCCGCCAGTTCCCCCACACGATCTGGTATGCTACTCTCGGCGACAAAATTCTTCCCGAGATCCCCCCCATGGTCCGCGCGCTCTTCATCTTCGCACTGCTGGCCTTCGCACTCCCGGCGGCCGCCCAAGAAAAGCTGGCGAAAGTCGAAATCGGCAAGCGCGGCAAAGCGGCCACCGCGTTCGTCGACGTGCCTAAGGGCGGCACCGGCACCGCCTTCTGCGTCCACCCGAGCGGACTGTTCGTCACGAATGAGCACGTCGTCCGCGCAGCCGGGACCGACGACGTCATCCTCGTGCTCAATCCGTCCCTCGAAGGCGAGCGTGTGCTCAAGGCCAAGGTCGTCCGGCTCGATGCGGCGCGGGACCTCGCCCTGCTCCGCGTCGACGGAGTCAAGGATTTGCCGAGCCTCGGGCTCGGATCGATCGAGGACGTCGCCGAGTTGACGGAAGTCGTGGCATGCGGGTTCCCGCTCGGCTTCGCACTGTCGCCGTCGGTTAGAAGGCCGACCGACAAGAAAACCTACCCCGCGATCAGCGTGAACGCCGGCGCGGTGACCGCCCTGCGGCACAAAGACAAAGAACTGCAGTCCCTCCAAATCGACGTCACGCTGACGTTCGGCAACTCCGGCGGACCGGTGCTCGATGAAACCGGCCGCGTCATCGGCGTCGTCGTGCGCGGCTTGATGGGCGTCGGCAGAGGCATCAGCTCCGCCATCCCGGTGAGCCACCTCGAAACGTTCCTCATCAAGCCCGATATCGCGTTCGCGGTCCCGGTGCTGGCGCGCGAGGCGCTGGGCAAACCGATGGAGTTCAAAGCGGGCGTCGTGTCGTTCGTGCCCAAGGCTCCGGAGTCGACGTTGAAGTTGGTGCTTCAAGCGGGCGACGGTGCCCCCCGCGAGTTCCCCATGGAAAAGAAAGCGGGGGCGTGGGTCGTGACGGCGACACCGCACACAAAATCCGGCCCTGGCCGCGTGGAACTCACAATTCAACTCGGTGCGGCGAGCGTCACGGGCACCGTCGCGGACGCGGTCTTCACGGTGGGCGGCAAACCGGTGAAGCTCAGCGGCGTGCGGAAGATCGAGTTCAAGGAGAAACCCGGCGTGCTACTGGCCGACGGCCGCACGGCGCTCGACGGGGCCATCGCGGGCCTCGGTATCGTCGAACTCGACCTCGCGGGACAGAAGGTCAATCTCGACCTCGCCAAGGCGACGAAGGTGACCGCGCAAACCGCCCCGGACATCGAGTCGATTTCGGCGACCGTGATCGCGACGGTCGATGGCAAGGAAGTCGCCCGCGCCGAAGCGCGGATCCTGATCCGCGACACCGCCGGCCCGGTCGCGATCGTCGATCCCAACGCGGTCAAGATCGCGCCGCCGGCGCTGAACGACGACAAGGTGGTCAAGCGGCTCCCGGGCACCTACAGCGACGTCGTCCTCGGCGGCGCCGGCCGCTACCTTATCTTCCACTTGGCGAAGATGAAGAAGCTGGCGATCTTCGACGTGAATGAAGCCCGCTTGACCAAGTTCATCCCGCTCACCGAAGACAACATCGCCTTCGCCGCGGGTTTGGATTCCATCGTCGTCGGTCTCAAGACCAGCGGCAAGCTGGAACGCTGGA
The DNA here is from genome assembly GCA_043737155.1 of Fimbriiglobus sp. Taxonomy (GTDB): domain Bacteria; phylum Planctomycetota; class Planctomycetia; order Gemmatales; family Gemmataceae; genus JALHQU01. The sequence goes on from JAYTBD010000181.1 coordinate 1,675, forward strand.
GCCTGACGACCTTCGAGTTGGAGAAGACCGCCGCCCCGCCGTTTTCGGAGGCCATCACCAGCGTGGCACTCGGACACGCGTCGAACGGGCCGGTTCTCGTGAACGGGCAGTTCCTCGAACTCGACACGTTCAAATACTCCCCGCTCGTCGACGACAAAGGGAAGGACCGCCCCTCGATCGGCGCCGTCTTGATCGGCTCCGGACGGTTCGGCTCCGGACGGATCCCGTCGGCGGACGGCAGCGTCTTCAGCTCGTGGAACACGCATCACTCGCCGTCGTCCACCACGACCTTCGTCATCGAAGGGGGCGTGGTGAAACGCTACGAAGGCGGCGAGTTCCACCACGTCATCGCCGGGCCGGACGGGCGGAGGGTGTTCACCGCCAAGGGCATCGTCTCGCAGACCCTCCAGCGCGCCGACGCCGACGACGTCAATTACGGCTACTGCTTGCCGGCCGTGCGGGGCGAGTACTTCCTCTCGCTCACCACGGCCGACGAGAAGAGCGGCGGCGGCTTCTCGATCTACTTCGGCAACCTCAAGCGGCCGATCGCCAAGCTCGACAAGGCCGGGCACGGCCTCCGGTTCGACAATTGGGATCGCGAAGTCTCCGGTCCGTGGAATCGCGTGTTCCTGATTCCGGACGCCAAGGTGATCGCGGTGCTGCCGCCGAGCAACGACCAAATCGTGCTGCACAAGTTCGACGCGGACGATGCGCTGGAAAAGTCGGGCGAGGGTTACTTGTTGGTCACGTCCCGGCCGGCGCGCGAAGCGAAAGTAGGGACGACGTTCAACTACGCCGTCAAGGTGAAATCGAAGCAAACGGGGGTGACGTACAGACTCGAGTCCGGCCCGAAGGGAATGGTCGTCTCGGCGGAGGGCATCGTGACTTGGACCGTGCCGGCCGATGCGACGGGCGCACAGGATGTGATCCTGACCGTCCGCGATAAAGCGGGGACGGAAGTCTTCCACACCTTCACGCTGACCGTGGCGAAGTGAACCTCACGCCAGCACCGGCTTGATCACTTCCCCGGCGATGTCCGTCAACCGGAAGTTGCGGCCCTGGAACTTCTGCGTCAGCAGCTTGTGGTCGATGCCGAGGAGGTGGAGCATCGTCGCGAAGCTGATGGCCAATTGGTATCCAAGAACCCACCGCCGCTGTTCACGGCACGGCGAAGCTGTTCGGATCCAGAATGGTTACGCCCGAGAAGCGTCGGAAGTCGGGGATGTTGAAGGTGAGGATTTCGGTAATGCCGTGGGTGTTCATCGCGGCGACAATGCGTGCGTCGTAGGACACCCGCCCGTGGCAGGCGTGGAAGAATACCACCGTCTCCCATTCGTCCAGCAAGTTCGGCGTATCGGGCAACAGACGGAAGAATCTCTTGAATTTTGCAATCTCGGATTGGGCGTGTACGACCGAAAGGCCCAAGCCGTTCGCGGAAATGGGCCTAGTGGCCGTCGCCCAAAACTCGTACAGGTTTTGCGGAACGATGCAGAGGACTCGGCCTTCGGCTTGCAGGCGCGTCACAGCCGCAAAAGATACTGCGTGAGCCGCATCCTTGGGATTGGAGTACCGAATCAAGATGTTGCTGTCGAGTACGATCACTGTTCCGTCCCCCGAGGTCCGAAGTACATCGTCTCACGGCTGTCGTCGAGGACGAACCCCGGCGGGTACCGGTCGGCGCGGCTTTCGATATCACGCTTCCACGCTTCCATCTCCGCCAGCCATTCTTCATTCGACAGGGGGACAAAGCCTTCCGGCAGTTGGGCCGGCTGCTTCTTGGCACGATCCAGAATTGGCAGAACGAGGTCTTCCACGCTCACATGACAGCGCTCGGCCTGAGCCGCCAGGGCGGTGTAGAGTTCATCAGGGATGTTCACCATCGGCATATCGCACTCCTGTGTAACTAACACAATTCTACCATGACGCCCTCACGCCAGCACCGGCTTAATCACTTCCCCCGCGATGTCCGTGAGTCGGAAGTTGCGGCCCTGGAACTTCTGCGTCAGCAGCTTGTGGTCGATCCCGAGCAAATGCAACATCGTCGCGTGCAGGTCGTTGACGTGGACCTTGTTTTCCACGGCGTGATAGCCGAAGTCGTCGGTGTTGCCGTGGGTCATGCCGCCCTTGATGCCGCCGCCCGCGAGCCACATGCTGAAGCCGGCGAGGTGGTGATCGCGGCCGTTGCCCTGGCCCATCGGCGTCCGGCCGAACTCGGTGCCGAAGACGACGAGCGTATCCTTCAACATGTCGCGCTGTTTCAGATCCGTGAGCAGCGCCGCGACGCCTTGATCGACTTCCTTCGCGGTGCCGGCGATGTGATCTTTGACCGAGCCGTGGTGGTCCCAATCGCGGTGGTAAAGCTGGATGAAGCGCACGCCCTTCTCGGCCAGTCGGCGGGCGAGCAGGCAGTTCGACGCGAACGATCCGTCGCCGCCCTTGGTACCGTAGAGGTCGGTGATCGTTTTCGGTTCCTTGCTGAAATCGACGAGATCGGGCACGCCCGTCTGCATCTGAAACGCCAGTTCGTATTGGCTGATCCGCGTGGCGATTTCGGGGTCGTCCACCGCTTCGTTTTCGAGCTTGTTCAACTTGGCGACGGCGTCGATCACGTCGCGTTGCTGCCGGTTCGAGACGCCCTTCGGATTGCGGACGTACAGCACCGGGTCGCCTTGGCCGCGCAGATGGACGCCTTGGAATTTGCCGGGGAGGAAGCCGCTGTGCCACTGCCGCGCGGCGATGGGTTGGCTCTGGCCGAAGCGGCCAGTGCTGACGAGGACGGTGAAGCCGGGGAGGTCCTTGGCTTCGTTGCCGAGGCCGTACCAGAGCCACGACCCGGCCGACGGCCGACCGGGGATCATGGAGCCGGTGTTCATGAGCGTGTGCGCGGGATCGTGGTTGATGGCATCGGTGTGCAAGCTGCGCAGGATGCAAATGTCGTCGGCGCACTTCTCACCCAACAGCGGGAAGACGGTGCTGATTTCAAGGCCGGATTTGCCGTACTTTTTGAAGGGGTGCTGCGGGCCGAAGCACATGAGCTTCGCACCCTGCAACTGGGCAATCTGCTGGCCTTTGGTGATCGACTCCGGCATCGGTTTGCCGTGGAGTTCGAGCAGCTTCGGCTTCGGGTCGAAGGTTTCGAGGTGGCTCATCCCCCCGGCCATGTACAGCCAGATGACGCGCTTGGCCTTGGCCGCGTGGTGCAACGGCGAGACCGCCCCGGTCGGTTCCGCCGATGACGCCGTATCGGCGAGGAGCGACGCGAGCGCCACGGAACCGACGCCCTGCGCCGTGCGGCCGAAGAACGCCCGGCGGGTGCTGTGGAGCGGATTCATGGGGAGGGGTCCGTAGGTGGGTATTGGAATGATAACCGATGGCGGCGGAAGAGACAAAGGGATCCGGTCGGCTTGACCGCGGATGATATCGGGGTTAGATTCCATGTTGTCCGGCCGTGTCAATTATTGACACTGCGAAACCCGAGACCGTTGGGATGGCTTCGTCGGATTCCGAGATCCTCGTCGATGCCCTCCGGCGGACGCGCGAAGCCCTAGAGCAATTGATCGCGCGATTGCTGCTGATCCGAGAAGG
>JAYTBD010000182.1:0-2077 GCA_043737155.1 Fimbriiglobus sp.
GCGAGCGTCGGCGCGGCTTGCGCGGTGCCCGGTGTGTTCCTGGTGTTGCGCCGGGTCGCGCTCGTCGCCGATGCCATCAGCCACGTGTTGCTCTTCGGAATCGTGCTAGCCTATTTCGTCACGAAGGATCTCGCATCGCCGTGGCTCTTCTTCGGGGCGACGGCCAGCGGCGTGATGACCGTGGCTCTCGTGGAATTGCTCCAGCGCAGTGGCCGCGTCGCGGAGGACGCCGCCATCGGGCTCGTCTTCCCGGCTCTCTTCGCCATCGGCACCTTGCTGGCCTCGCTGTATCTGCGGAGTACGCACCTCGATGTGGACAGCGTGCTCCTCGGTTTCGCCGAACTTTCTCCATTCGATCGATCGGAATGGTTCGACTTTCTCCCGCGCTCGGTCGTGGTCCTCACCGCGATCTTCCTTTTCGAACTCGCCCTCGTCGCACTCTTCTTCAAAGAGTTGAAATTGGCGACGTTCGATGCGGCGCTCGCTTCGACCTTTGGCTTCGTTCCGATGCTGCTGCACTACGGATTGATGACGTCGACTTCGCTCACGGCGGTCGCCGCGTTCGACGCCGTCGGCCCGGTGGTGGTCGTCGCATTGCTCGTCGTCCCCGCGGCCACGGCGTATTTGCTCACCGATCGCCTCGGCGTCATGATCGCCCTCAGCGTCGTGCTCGGGGTGCTCGGCGCCGTCATCGGGACTTTGCTGGCATTGGCGATCAACACGAACATTGCAGGGACTGTAGCCACCGTGCTGGGGCTTCAATTCGGTACCGTGTTCCTGGTCGCACCCCAACGGGGACTGATCGCCCAAGCCCGGCGCGGTTGGCGGCATCGCCGCGAATTCCCCGAGCGCATGCTGGCGATCCACCTGCTCCAGCACGAAGGGACGCCGGCGCAAGAAGAGGAATCGCGTTTGGCGGGGCTGCACCGGCACTTGCAGTGGTTGCCGGGCGAGGTAAAGCGCGTCGTGCTCCGGGCCGAGCGCCACGGCTTGGTGGTGGTCCGCGGAGAACAGGTCGCGGTGACGCCGGCGGGTCGGGAACTCGCGCGGGAATCCCTCGGCGTGTGAAGATCTCCACTCAACCAGGCGCGTTGCACGACGCGCCCGTTGTGATAAGGTAATGCTGCTTTATTCCCCTCCCGTCGCAGTCTTCGCCCGGAATTGTCCGACATGGCCCAGCCGAACGATGCCAGCGAAGTCGCCGACCTGACCGTGCGTATGAAATTGGTCGACGAGCACACCGTGCGCGAACTCCTGTTCGAACTCGAAGACCGCCAAGCGCCCGCGACAGATTTCGTCAGACTGATGGAGCGAAAAAGCCTCCTCACGCCGCTGCAATCCGCGAAGATTATGAAAGGCGACACCGACGGTTACTTCCTCGGCGGCTACCGGCTGCTGTACAAAATCGCGTCGGGCAGCTTCGGCCGGGTCTACCGCGGCGACGACCCGCGCACCGGGCAGATCGTCGCCGTGAAAGTGCTGCGGCGGCGCTGGACCGAAGACCCCAAACGGGTCGAATCGTTCGAGCGCGAAGGCCGCATCGGCATGACCCTCGAGCACCCCAACATCGTCCGCCTGTTGGCCGTGAACAAGGACGCCGCGACGGGGCAACACTTCATTGTCATGGAGTTCGTCGAAGGGGACAACCTCAAGAACATCTTGACCATCCGCAAGAAACTCGAAGTCGACGAAGCGTTGCACATCATGGAAGAGTGCGCCGACGGCTTGATGTACGCGTGGGGCCGCGGATTGACGCACCGGGACATCAAAGCCTCCAACATCCTCATGGGCACGGATAAGATCGCGAAGCTCGTCGACTTCGGCCTCGCCGAGATTCATTCCGGCGCCACGCTCATCATGACGGGGGTGAAGAACACGGACGAAGAGCAGGCCGACCGGACCGTCGATTACGCGGGGTTGGAGCGGACGACGAATGTCAAATCGGGGGACATCCGCAGCGACATTTACTTCTTGGGGCACGTGCTTTTCGAACTGATGACGGGCATTCCGCTCATGCCGCTGACGAAAGATAAACACGCGCGGATGTCGCGCCGGCGCTTCGAGGACGTCGAGATGA
>JAYTBD010000183.1:0-2075 GCA_043737155.1 Fimbriiglobus sp.
GCGAACAAATCTTCCGGATGGTCGCCGACGGCGTGCTTGTCCGGGTCGAACCAATTCGGGTTGAAGTCGATCCGGACGCGGTGCTTCATCGCCAAGTTCGCCGTCAGCGCCAGAATCGCGTCGGCCATGGCGATTTCCCCGTGGCACCTCGGCAGAATGTCTTCGTACTTCCACTTCTTCTTGCCGTCGGCGCCGACATCGAACTCGTAACTCACCGGCTGTTTCTTCTCCTGCCACTTGCGGATGCAATAGGCGAAGTGTTCCATCTCGGAGCGGTAGCCGCGGATGTCCGAATCCCACGCCGGGCCGCCGGGACCTTTGCTGATGGCCGCGCCGCCCCCGCCGCCCCAGGTGCTGCTCGCCTCCGCGGCGGGCTTGCCGTCCTTGCTCACGGTCACCGTGATCGCCGTGTCCTTGCCGCCGGCGTCGGTCTTCTTGCCGGGGTCCTTCTCTTTGAAGAGGTAGACGTTGGCTTCCTTCTCGACGATCATCGTCCCCCGGCTGCCCATGAGGCACTCGCCGTAGTCCTCGAAGCCGTTGGTGCTGATCGAAGAATAGGTGACGACGCAGATATCCTGCTTGTTCGTGGCGTAGGTCGGCCCGGGGAATTCGTATGTGCAGAAGACGCCGTCCTCGCAGTCGCGCGGGTTCTTGCCGGGGCCGTAGAAAGCCTTGACCCCGCTGCCGAGCACCGCGATGGGTTTGACTTTGCCGAGGAAGATGCTGGCCGCGTCGAGTTGGTGACTGCCGAGTTCGGCCATCAATCCCCCGCCGGTGCGGTCCGAAATCCGCCAGCGCACGAGTTCTTTGATGTCGGTGTAGTACGGCTCCGGCTTGGCCCCCGGCTTCGGCGCGTACTTGTTGTTCGCATCGAGCGCCGCGATCGGCAGGAAGGTCAACTTGTCGAGTTCGGATTGGGGCAGCTTCGCAGAATCGAGCTTGCGGATCGGCGGGTACCAGCCGTCGCGGATCGTCGGCAAATCGTAAGCGGGATCGAAAGCTTCCTTCTCTTTATCGGTGTACTTCATGTCCCACGAGTTGTTCCGGTGCCAGAGCGCCCGGATGTGTTTGATGTCGCCGAGCAAGCCGGAGTTGACGACTTCGAGAGCGTGGGCGTACAGCATCGAATAATGACGCTGGTGGCCGATGCTCAGGAGCAGGCCCTTTTCCTTGGCCTTCCTGATCATCGCCTTGCAGTCGGCGATGGTGCGGGCCATCAGTTTTTCGCACAGGACGTGCAGCCCGGCCTCCAGGCACTGGATGGTGAGTGGCCGGTGTGTGATCAGCGGCGTCGCGAGTATGACCCCTTCGAGGCCGAGTTTATCCTTGTCCGCGAGGAGCGTTTCGACCGTCTCGTAGCGGGCGATCTTGGTCGCTTCGTCCTTGCCGTAAACGAGGTTCAACCCCTTGCGAGGAGACGGCGCTGGTTCCCCGGCGAAGATGCGCTCCATGTTGTAGGGTCGCACATCGCACACCGCGACAATCTTGGTGAAGTCTTTGTTGTGATCGCCGACGAGGATGTTCCCTTCGTCCCCGCAGCCGATGAGCGCGACCTTGACGGGGTTGTTCCCCTTCCATTGGTCGTACCCGAAGTAAACGGCGGCGCTCACCGGCACCACGGCGCCGGTGGCCGCGGCCACTTTCATGAACGTCCGCCGCGTCGGGTCGTTCGAGTTCTTCGCTTGGCGGTCGCGTTCGAGGTCGGCGGCGGCCTGGGCGAAGTTCTTCGCGCCGATCGCCTTCTGTTCGGCGGTGAGGTCGAGGGCCATGGTTCACCAAAGTGTGGAGTTGGGAGTGCGGAATGAAAACCAGATTTAAACGGGGTCGGCGGCTCGCGGATAGACGATGCGATGCACGAGCGCATCCAACCCGAGCCAGCGGCCCGTCGGATGAGCGGCCAACGCTAACAACGCCAGCGCTTCGATTAGATTCTTGTTGATGAACAGCGGGTTCCCTTCGGTGCCGGGCGGCAGCGGTAACCACGGCACCGTCGGGTGCGACAGGTACGTCATCACGAGAAATCCGGCCCCGGCGATGCACCAGACGCGGGTGAACAGACCCATCAGCAAGCCGGC
>JAYTBD010000184.1:0-2073 GCA_043737155.1 Fimbriiglobus sp.
GGCGGCCGCGGTCTACACGCCCGACCCCGCCGGCATCCCGGCGGTGTGGGAGTCGCTCCAAAGCGGCGAGACCACGCGCAACAGCGACGGCAATACCGCAAAAACGGCGCGGCCGGCGGAAGTCGAAGAACGCCCGTTACCGAAATCGAACCGTCGAACCACGAGCGGAGCGAATAAGTCTAAACGATCGCTCCCCCTGCTGCTGATCGTCGCGGCAGTCGGCTTCCTCGTCGTGGGCGGCGGCGCCATCGCGGGGTTGCTCGTTTGGAAGCCCTGGGAGAAAAAAGTCGAAGTCGTTTCGGCGGGCGATTCCCGCAAAATCTACGTCACCGCGTCGGGCCAATCCCCCGATCCGGCGACGACGCGCAAGACCCTCCGCGAAGCGATCACCACAGCGCGTTCGGGCGATGTGATCATCCTCTTGGACGCCCAGTACGAATCGCCGCCGCAAAGGCTCGACGGCAAATCGGGGCTCAAGAACATCCGCATCGAATCCGGGCAGGGTTCGCCCGTGACTTGGACTTTGAAGCACGACCTCAAATCGACCGCCCAAGCCGCCTTCGAAATTCACGGCGTCGAGGACTGCACCGTCGATGGCGTCGTCTTCGAACTGAATGGCGGTGCCCACGCCGGGCTGGTGGCGTCCGGCCACTGCCCCGGTGCGACATTTCAAAACATCACGGTGAAGAACCCGAAGACGATGGGATTCCGCGTCAACAACGTCGTCGCCGAGACCGGCCGTCCGCTGCGGATCAGCAAGTGCCGCGTCATGGGTACGACCCCTTTCGACTCCGGTGTCAACATCTACGCCAATCCGAATTCGACGAACCAATTCGTGCAGATACTCGACAGCCGGTTCGAAGGGCCGGGTAAGGACGCGATCCAAATCGACGGCGGCGCCGCGGGGATCGAGATTCGCAACAACCGCATCCACGGTTTCGAGAACGGTCTGCACATCACCGGCACCCTCCCCGCGGACAAACCGCTCGGTGTGAAATTGGAACGGAACACATTCCACACCATCACCGTGAACGGTGTATCGATTGACGGACCGCTGGTTGGAACCCACGAGGTGGTCGTCGCGCGCAACTTGTTCATCGGCGTGCGGGGGTTGTTGAAGGCGGCGAACGCGAACGGGATCAAAGCGAGCGACAACGCGCGCGATCCGGGTTCGAAGGAAGGCCCCGTCGGCATGGGTGCGGTGGCAGCCGAGGGGGTGAGCCTTTCGCTGAACAAAGAGAGCGACGCCGAATTCTTACGACCGACCGGCGGGGCCAAGCTGCCCGAAGTCGGCGCCGGCAAAGCGAGCGCCGGGGCGGAGTGAGTCAACGCATCTTGCTGAATCCCGCGACGACGATCGAAACGCCCAGCGACGTCTCCCCCGCGTCCGTCTTCGCTTTGCACTTCACTTGCAGGCAGTGGACGCCGTTCCCTTTGGCGACCACCTTCGCCTCCGCGTCTTTGCCGAAATGCGGGTAGAGCAGCATCACGCCGGGGTGGTCGCCGCCGGTCGATTTCAGACTCCGCTTCACCAAATCTTTGAGCTCGGGCGGTTCGAGGGTCTTGTCGTCTGCGGCGGGTGTGAGCAGGACGAAATCGCCGTGGGGGGCGGTGTCTCTGTGGTCGCCGGTGTCGGGCTGAACCGCGATACGCAGGGTGTAAGTCCCCGCTGCGATTTGTTGCTTGCGGTAATCGACGAACGCTTTCTCGAACCGCACGACGCTGATGAGGGTCCCCTCGGGAATCTCGCGGTAGGTCAGCCCGTTCTTGATTTGTTCGACGCTCGCTTTGACCGGGATCTCTTTAGGTAACCACAGAGTCATCAATTCGGTTTCGCCGTCTCGGATCGTGTGTCCATCGGTCGAGAATTGGGGCCGTAGCGCTTTGGCTACAACTTCGGGCAATTGGGACTTCTCGATCTTCGAGGTCGGCTCCGCCGACAATGCCGCGGCGCTGAGGACGACGATGGCGAGTCCGAAACTGTACTTGAAGTGCATGACTAAAGCCACCTGCGAGACTCGAACTCGCGACCTGCGCATTACGAAAGTGCGGCCCCGATTCCGTAAGTATCGC
>JAYTBD010000185.1:0-2072 GCA_043737155.1 Fimbriiglobus sp.
GTCCCCGCTCTCTCCCGAGCCGACCATGACACCCGCTTCGCTGTCCGACGTCGATTTCATCCGCGAACTCCAACTCCGCCGCTGGGCCCGCGAAAACTATGTGCCCCAGCACCAGCGCCAACGCGACTGGCACCCGATCATCCTCGACGAAATGACCCGCCGCGATACGGAACCCGCGGACGCCCACCTCGCGAGTTGACGCAATGGATCGCTGGATTCTCTTCGCGATGCTCTCGATGCTCTTCGCCGGCTTCACTTCGGTGATCGCCAAGCTCGGTCTCGCTGGCATCTCCGCGGAACTCGGCCTCGCCGTGCGGACCTGCTTCGTCTTCGTATTCGTGCTGATCTTCGCCTCGTTGGTCGTCCCCGCCGCCGACGTGCAAACGCTGACGTGGAAGAATCTCCTCGGACTGGGCGCGTCCGGCGTGACCACGGCCGCGTCGTGGGTCTTCTATTACAAAGCCATTCACGAAGGCGACGTCGGTACCGTCACCATCATCGACAAGGGGAGCTTTCTCATCGCGGTGGTGCTCGCGTGGTTGCTGCTGGATGAGCGCATCACTTTGCGAATTGCGATCGGGAGTTCGCTGGTGCTCGCGGGGTTGGTCGTCGTCGCGTGGAAGCGTTGATCTTCGTTGGAGTTCACCCTTTGGGTTGTCTCTGTCCGACACCGGACGCGGGAGGTGTCGAGCGTCGAAGACTCGGCCCGACCTTCTATGCGGTCGTGGAACAACCTGGAGGTTGAACTCCAACAGATTCAGCGATGGTCCACTTCCGGCACGGTTAGAAAACCCCACCTCAACGCATTGTCCTGCGAATACTGCTTGCCCAGCGTCAGCGCGGTGACCGCTTTGGCGAACTCGTAACCCAAGTAGAAACTGTGGCTGGCATCGAGCTTCGGATCCCGCTGCATCATCTCGGCGAAGAGAGCGAACGGGTCGGTCCCCTTCAAATACTTCTCGCCGTTGATGATGTGCAGTTCGCCGCGCTCGGCGAAGATCCGATAGTTGCGATCCGTGATTTTCTGCGCGAGTTCCACCAGCGCCGCTCCGCCGAGTTCGTGCAACTTCGGATCGCGGAGCATAACCAAGTCCGGCTCCAAGCGCTTCGGCAGCGTCTTATGTGTGACCGCGTAGTGGACCAATCGCCGCGCCGACGCAAATTCTTTCACGGCGCTGCGGCCCCAGTTGATGACCTCGGTCGCGAGTACGCTGCGGATGCCGAGTTCTTGGCAGAAGCCCGCGAGGAGTACGTTGACCCCACCCGTGTCGGCGTCCGTCAATTCCGTGAGGTTGCCGATGCCCATCATCATCGCGGCGTCGGGGAAGCGCCGGCGCGTTTCGAGGTAGCGGCCCAGACTCGCGGCGAAGCCGAAGCCAATCGGTTCGAGAATCGAATCGAGCCGGTGTTTGATTCGGTGGGTTTGCAGTGCTTCTACCGTGCGCCACAAGCTGGGCAAGTCGTCGGGCGTATCCGGTATCGCCACGACCTCGGCGTGCGGGAAGTCGCGGAGCATCGGTATCGACCCCTCCAGATTCACGCCGCTCACGCTGAGGATCAGTTCCGCCCCGGCTTCGAGCGCCGCCCGGACTTCCCCAGCGTCGAAGCTGTCGATGGAAACGCGGAACCCCAGCGATTTCAGCTCCTTTACGGAAGCGCCGACGCCGTCCCATGCTGAGCCGGGATCGCACCCGAGGTCGATGACATCGGCCCCGGAGTCGCGATAATGCCGGGCGATTCGGACTATCTCGGCGAGCGACAACTGCGGGGCGTGGTTGATCTCCGCGACGATTTCGATGTCGTGCGCGCCGTAGCCCTCGGGCGTCCCACCTCGCTGGCCGAAGAACTCGGGGAGGTCGCGCAGATCCTTCGGCCCCAATTGCACCGGCACCGCGGTGATGGCTCGGATCGCCGCGACATCCCCTTTGCACAATCCGGGCAGAACGATGCGATCGGCGCCGTCGGGAACTCGCAATCGCTTGGCGATCCACGGGGTCGTCAGCAGCGCCGCCACGGTGATCGGCATCACGGCGATGTCGTACTCGAACCCGACCCGCGGGGCGAGGGACGCG
>JAYTBD010000186.1:0-2072 GCA_043737155.1 Fimbriiglobus sp.
TCCCCGACGTCGGCCATCCTGTCGGCGGTGATTTTCAACGCGATCATCATCCCGCTGCTGATCCCCATCGCGCTCAAAGGCGTGACCTACCGGCCCGTCGGCGCGGACGCCCTCCTGCGGCGCAACCTGCTGATCTACGGCCTCGGCGGCGTGATCGCTCCGTTCATCGGGATCAAAGCGATCGACCTGGTCCTGTCGCTGTTCATGTAGTGCTGCGTTTGAAGCTCGGAATCGAAACCTGGAGTCGGACCATGAAGAATCACTTACGCGGCAACCTGCTGCTCCTGCTATTCACCGTAGTCCTCTGCTGCGTACTCTACCCCGCGGTGATGTACGCTCTGGGCCGGGGCTTGTTCCCGACGGGCACCTCCGGCGGCTTGGTGAACGACAAAGGCGAGTCCGTGAAGGACGCCGCCATCGGTTCGCCGTTAATCGCCCAGCCCTTTACCTCCGATGAATACTTCTGGCCGCGCCCCTCGGCCGCGTCGTACAACGCGACCGCGTCCGGCGGCAGCAACCTCGGGGCGAACAACCCGAAATTGCGCGACCGCGTCGCCCAGCAGATCGGGCCGATGGTCTTATACAAAGCCGGTCGCGGCACCGGTCGGACGCCGCAGCAGGATATGGCGGACTGGCTCGCGGCCGATCCCAGCCGGGTGACGATACCTCCGGATGGGAATGCCTCCGCGCTCGCCTTCGACCTCTGGCTCAGCGACCCGGCCAACGCGTCGAAGGTCGCGGACTTGGAACCCGTCGTCGCCGACATGGTCACAACTTCCGGCTCCGGATTGGATCCGCACATCACCGTCCGTAACGCCTTGTCGGTCTACCAGCTCGACCGCGTGGCGCGGAAGCGGGCGGCATCGCCGACGGAGTTCGAGAAGATCAAAGTGGGCATCGCCGAATTGGTGCGGGCAAAATCCTTCACCCCGCTTTGGGGTCTGGTCGGCGAACCGCTCGTGAACGTACTCGAACTCAACATCGAGCTGAACAAGGGCTATCCGCTGCCGGGATGAAACTCGACCCAGCTCCCGCCGCTCCGGTCGATCATTTGCCGCGGCGAGAGGTTGAAGTAAGCCCGGCCGTCGGCGATCCAAGCTCTGCCATTCCAGCGGAACACGGCGACGACCGGGCGCGGTTCGCGCGCTTGGGGTACATCTTCGAGCGGACCGCCAATCACCGGCTCGAACTCCACGACAACGGGAACGAGTGCCAACGGGACCACCTCCGACGCGGTGTTCGCCCAGACGACTTCACCCGCCTCGGTGTACGTGAGCCAAGCCAATCCCCGTGGGACGCTCGATGCCGCGGCCGCCGCGAACCATCCCTGCAACAACTCCGTGCGGTGGAGTCGGAATTCCTCGTGCGGTGGAGTCCGGCGCCGGAACCAGCGCATCATGGTGGCGCCTGCGTGAACGGGCCGATGCTCGCCGCGCGCAGCATCGGGATACCCCGCCGCGCCCGCTCGGCTTGGCCCCCTCGCAGCGATTTTTCCACGATCTCTTCGGCTGATCGACCGGCGTTCAACTGGTGTGCGATGTACCCCAATGCATCGTCGTGACGGCGACCGTAGTCCAAACCGTAGATCGTGTTCGGCAGGAACGCGAGCATCGCCGCAACCGCCAGCATGCGCGGTAGCCAACGGTGATTGGCGGCGGCGAAAATGATCGCGGCGAGCAGCGGCCACGCGAGCACCGAGTACCGGGGCCAAAGGCCCATCTGCGAACCGAAGCCGCCCCGGCCGGCGCCGATGACCAGTGACAACACGATGACACCGCACACAACTGCGAGAAGTCCCATTGGCAGGCGACGCGCGCAAGCGACGCCGATGAGCGGGAGTACCGCGAACCAAATGCCCCCGAAGCCGATGCCGAGGCCGATAGCTAGGAACTGCCCGGCGACTTGGAGCGAAGCGGACCAATTCTTCCACTCGAACGGCGGGTGATCCGGCGGTCGCTCGTAAGTCGAGAATACGAAGCCGAGATAAATGGCGGCGAGACCGAGCAGCGCGACCGCGACGATGGTGCCGGTCCGATTCCGCATTCGCCGCGCTTGGGAGCCGGGTCGCGTGA
>JAYTBD010000187.1:0-2069 GCA_043737155.1 Fimbriiglobus sp.
CGACGAACTCCAAATCGTCGATCCGCAGATACAATAGTAGTGCCCGAGCATCCGCCTTTCACCCGGTTCGCCCGCCCATGCTGTTGCTGTCCTGCACGAACGTCTCCCGCGGCTACGATGCGACCCCGCTCTTCGAGGAGGTTTCGCTCGAACTCCACGCCGGGGAGCGGATCGGCTTCGTAGGCCCCAACGGCGCCGGCAAAACCACGCTGATGCGGATCCTCGGCGGACAGGACGAACCGGAAGCCGGGAGCGTCAAGCGGCACGCCGGGGCGCGGCTCGACCTGCTCCGGCAAGTCGCCAAGTTCCCGCCGGGCCGGACGCTCTACGAAGAGGCGAAGAGCGCGTTCGACGAACTGCTGGCGACCCAGGAGGAACTCCACACCGTCGCCGACAAGATGGCGCACTGCGACGACCCGCTCGAACAGAAGCAACTCGCCGATCAGTACGACCGCTTGAACGAACTCCTCGCCTCCAACGACGCCTACACGCTCGACCACAAAGTCGACGACGTGCTCACCGGCCTCGGCTTCCTCAAGCAGGACTTCCACCGCGAGATCGTCAGCTTCAGCGGCGGTCAGCAGCGGCGCATCCTGCTCGCGCAGTTGCTGCTGTCGGCGCCGGACATCATGCTGCTCGACGAACCGAGCAACCACCTCGACATCGACACGACGCGCTGGCTCGAAGGCTACCTCGCGCGCCAGCCGCAGGGGATGATCATCGTCAGCCACGACCGGTACTTCTTGGAGAAGGTGACGAATAAGACCATCGAACTACACGCCAAGCGGATCACGAGCTACCCCGGCAGCTACAAGCAATACGTCCGCCTGCGCGACGAGCGCTTTGACCGCCAGCTCAAGGAATGGGAGGCCCAAAAGGAGTACGTTGGCAAGCAGGAGGATTACATCCGACGGTCGGCGTACGGGCAGTTGGCGAAGCAAGCGCAGTCGCGGGTGAAGGCCCTCGATAAGTTGGATCGCTTGGAAAAGCCGACGAAGGTGAGCGGGCCGAACATCCACTTTAAGGACGTGATGCGCTCCGGCGACGTCGTGTTCCACTGCGAGGAACTCGGCAAATCGTACGGGTCCAACAAGCTCTTCGAAGGTTTGAACTTCGACATCAAACGCGGCCAGCGCCTCGGCATCATGGGCGCCAACGGCAGCGGCAAGACCACCCTGCTGCGGATGCTCCTCGGCGATGAAGACCCGACCACCGGCACCATCCAACGCGGGCACCTCGTCTTCACCGGCTATTTGGATCAGCACTTGAAACTGCTCGACGAGAACGAGACGGTGATCCGCGCTGTCTGGCCGGAGCCGGACCCGGCGCTGACCGAAAAGACGATGCGCAACCTACTCGGCAGCTTCGGCATCCACGGCGAAACCTGCGATCAACCGGTGAAAGAACTCAGCGGCGGCGAGCGCAGCCGGGCGGCGCTGGCGAAGCTCACGGTCGCCGGGACGAACGTGCTCATCCTCGACGAACCGACCAACCACCTCGACCTGTGGGCCTGCGACAGCTTGGAGGAAGCACTGAAGAACTACGAGGGGACGTGCCTCGTCGTCAGCCACGACCGCTACTTCCTGAACCGCGTCGTCGATCTGCTCATCGTGTTCGAGCCGAACCGCATCGAGATGGTCTACGGCAACTTCGACACCTATGAACTCCTGCGGGCGAACCGGGAGAACGCGGCCAAGGAAGTCGCCGAAAAGGCCGCGACGAAGAAGGAAACGGCGACCAAGCCGGCGGTCGTCGCACCCGGCGGGAAGCGCAAACGCAAGTATCCGTATCGCAAGGCGGGGGAACTCGAAACCGAGATCGCGGAGTTGGAAGCGACGATGATGGCGATGGAAACAACCCTGACGCTGCCGGAAGTTTACCGCGACGGCGAACGCGTCCAAGAGTTGATGCACGACATCGCCGAGGCGCAAGCGCGGCTGCCGGAGTTGTACGAGCACTGGGAAGAAGCGACCGAGTTGAACGGGTGAATCACGGCACGACGGCGACGGACTGGCGGCATTTCACTTTCATCCCCGGTATGGCAGAACGGCGAGCCGGGTTGCGTAAGC